>JBEKOA010000175.1:0-9659 GCA_049522255.1 Occallatibacter sp. | reverse complement strand
TGAAAATCACAGCCTATAATCATCATGCTCGGCTCCTTTCCTCCCGAGCTTCGTGGTCGTTTAGCCGCAACCAGTTTACTCAGGTCGAGGGAGCCGACGCTGTCATGCAATCATCCATCGCGTATTTTGCGATGGGTGGGATGCCATGATCCTCAACAGGAAAATCCAATATGTCCACGACCACGAAACCCATCCGAAAGCCCACCCCGAAAAAAACCGCGCCTAAGACCACCACCAAGAAGCCAAGTCCCGCGGCGCGCGGCTCACTCGCCCCCGACCGAATCGCAGCCCTCCTCAAAGCCCTCGATGAGGCCTATCCCAAAGCTGAATGCGCCCTGACTCACTCCTCGCCCTGGGAACTGTTGGTAGCCACGATCCTCTCCGCGCAATGCACCGACGTTCGCGTGAACATGGTCACTCCGGAGCTATTCCGCCGCTTCCCTACCCCGCAGAAGATGGCCAAGGCGACCCTGCCCCAACTAGAAACCCTCATTCGCACCACTGGCTTCTTCCGCAACAAGGCAAAATCAATTCAAGGCGCAGCCCGCAAGATCGTCGCCGACTTCAACGGTCAGGTCCCGCAGACTCTCGCTGAATTAATCACCATTCCCGGCGCGGCCCGCAAGACAGCCAATGTAGTCCTCGGCGTCTGCTTCAACAAAGCTGAAGGAATTGTGGTCGACACGCACGTGCTACGCATTGCTCGCCGCCTCGGCTTGGCCAAGGGCGAGACGCCGCAAAGGGTCGAGCAGGAGTTGATGCAAATCATTGCGCAGCGCCGCTGGATCGACTTCTCCCACCAGATCATCCACCACGGCCGCCAAATCTGCCTGGCGCGCAAACCCAAGTGCAACCGCTGCAACCTGGAACAGCTCTGCACCTCAAAAGACAAGACCTTCCAGAGCTAATGTTTTCATTGCAATGCCGCTTGAAGAATTGAACACAAATCCAAATGGACTTTTGCAGAGAATTACTCCCAACCGGCGCACAATGGTCGTAATGCCTGAGACGGGTCTTCTGATACCCGATCCCTATTCCCTCTTCCCTGAAGAAGAAACCCCCTCCCCCCCCGGGGTCAGATTCTCCGTTTCTTCGCCTCGAACGCGGAGTAGGCGGAGAACCGCAGCGATCAAGCTGGGAATATCCGATGGATTCGCCTCAGCCACAGGCGGCCAGCCCAGATCGCGCAGCGTCTGGCTGGTAATCGGCCCAATCGAAACCGCCGGAACGCCAGCCAGCGGCCATGCGATTCCAGCTATGCGGGCAGCTTCGGCCAGATGCGTCACGCTGGAAGAGCTTGTGAATGTCGCAGCGTCCAGCCCATCAGCAACCGCATAGCGCAACTGCTCCGGCGCGGAATCAGGCGTCACGTTGCGATAAGCCTCAACCACATCGACCACAGCGCCAGCCGCTCGCAGCGCATCGGGAATCCCATCGCGCGCAACTGCCGCGCGAGCCAGAAGGAGATGTTTGCCGGCGACTCGATCTCGCAAACTCTCCACCAGACTCTCGGCGACGTAGCTCTCCGGCACGAGCGTCACATTGAAGCCGAAATGCCGAGCCGCATTGGCCGTCGCGGAGCCCACAGCGGCTACCTTCAATCCCTCGGCATTGGCCGGATTCATACCGGAAAGCGCCGCTCGATCATCGACGGCTTGTAACGTGTTGGAGCTGGTGAGAATCAGCCAGTCGTACCGATCCAGATGTTTCAATGCATCATCCAGCGGCGCGTAGCTCTCCGGCGGCCGAATCTCCAGCACGGGAACCTCGACCGGCTCCGCGCCCAGCCCGCGCAGCCCATCGCTAAGCTTTCCGGCCTGATGCAACGCGCGTGTGACGAGCACCCGCCGACCAGCCAACGGCAGCGCACTCACCGAAAACCTCCGTCTGCGGCAGTTGCGAGCAGCGGCCCCGCGCCAGCCTCCAGTAGTTCTTGCGCCACCATTCGTCCAAGCGTAGCGGCGTCTGTCTCACCATGAATTGCCCGTTTGTAGACCTTCACCTGAGAGCCTGTCTGCGGTGCGGCCACGACAGCGAAAACCTCATTCCACAACTCACCGCTCGCCTCAGCATTCTCACTCACCCAAGGCCGGCAATGAATCCCGATCGGCACCTGGCAGCCTCCACCGAGCGCCGCCAGGGCCGCCCGCTCGACGGACACGGCAAAGCGCGTAGCCAAGTCATCGAGAAACGCAACAGCGGCAATTGTCGCCACGTCGTCTTTGCGCGTCTCGATACCTAAAGCGCCCTGTCCCGCTGCAGGACAGAATTCCTTCGGCTCCAGCCGTTCCCGCACCCAGTCGGTCTTCTCTAACCGATCTAGTCCAGCGGAAGCCAATAGGATCGCGTCAACTTGTCCCTCGGCAAGCTTGCGCAGCCGCGTGTCCACATTCCCGCGAAACTCAATTGCCTCGATGTCCGGCCTCACCGCCTTCAACTGCGCCCGACGCCGCTGGCTGCTGGTGCCAACGCGCGCGCCCTGGGGCAATGCAGCGAGCTTTTCAAATCTGATCGAGACGAATGCGTCTCTTGGGTCCACACGTCGCGGTGTCGCCGCGAGCGTGAATGGCTCAGCCAGCTCGGTCGGCAGATCCTTGAGCGAATGCACGGCCAAATCAACACGGCTCTCAGCCAGCGCCTCCTCGATCTCTTTGGTAAACATGCCCTTGGAACCAACCTGGGCAAACGTCACCTCTTGCAGCCGGTCGCCAGTCGTCTTGATGATTTCAATCTCGACAGTGTGTCCCTGGCCGCGAAGCAGCCTCGCGATGTGGTTTGCCTGCCATAGGGCCAGTTGCGATCCTCGGCTTCCAATGCGCAATTTCATTGGCGCTCCACCTTACGGCCCTCGCTCACTTCTGCTTCTAGATTGTCCACTTCAATGAGGATCTCTGAACGGGCGGCGTCCCGCACCATGGTTCCCGCTGACAGCGACCAAGTCTCGCAGAGCGCCTCAAGCCGTACGGCATCGTTCTCGCGCGCAGCCTGTTTGAGCGCCTGCATCGGCGCATGGAGAAACTTGTTGACCAGCCCGCGCGTCAGCGCCTCAACCGCGGCAATCTGCTCCGAGTTCAGCGAACCCAACTTCGCCTGTGCCCGCTTCAGCTCCGCCTGGCGAATCTCCTCGGCCTGCTGTTGCAGCGCCACGATGGCCGGAGCCACATTGACGGTACGCTGATGCTGTTGGAAGCGCTCGACCTCGCCTTCGATCAGCGATTCTGCATCGGTGGCTTCGCGGCTGCGTTCGGCCATGTGAGACGCGGCCACCTGCTGTAGGTCGTCGATGTCGTAAACAAAGATCCCCTCCAGCTTGCCCATCGCTGGATCCACGTCGCGTGGCACGGCAATGTCGATAAAAAACATCGGTCGGTTGCGCCGCTGCTGGAGATATGCCCGCCCGTGCTCGCGGCGGAAGATGGGGTGCGGAGCACCGGTAGAACTGATCACGATGTCAGCCTGACTCGCGGTCTCGTGCAACTGCTCGAACGGAATCACCCGGCCCTGAAACGTCTCAGCCATGCGCCTCGCGCGCTCCTGAGTCCGGTTGGTCACCAGGATCGCTCCCGCACCCTGTTGCACCAGATGCCGTGCGGCCAACTCGCTCATCTTGCCGGCGCCAACCAGGAAAACCGTGCGGCCGTTCAGCGAACCAAAGATCTTCCGGGCCAGTTCCACTGCCACAGAAGCGATTGAGACCGAGTTCGACCCAATCTCTGTCTCGGTTCGAACCTTCTTGGCTGCGGCAAAGGCGCTCTGCAAAAGATGCTCGAGCTGGCCGCCGACCGTGCCGGAGGCGCGCGCTACGGCAAAGGCCTCTTTCACTTGCCCCAGAATCTGCGGTTCGCCCACCACCATCGAGTCCAGGCTGGCGGCCACTCGGAAGAGATGCCGCACGGCCTCCTGGTCACGGTGTTCGTAGAGGTGCGGAGCGAGCAACGTCTCGTCCAGACCGAAATGGCGTTGCAGGAAGGCGGTCAGATCGGCGCTAGGCGACTCGACAGCGGCCAGAATCTCCACGCGATTGCAAGTCGAGACGATCATGCACTCGGCAACACCGGCGACGGCAGCCAGGGCACGGGTTGTCTCCGGCAGATCTTCGCGCGAGATCGCGATTCGCTCCCGCACCTCAATGGGCGCGGTCTTGTGGTTCACGCCGATGATGGTCAGAGTCATTACGGACCGTACCTGTGAACCCGGCTGATGATGTTAACCGCGAAGACGGCGAGCATCACCAGGAAAACGGCCCCGGAGAGAAAAGCCGCACGGCGTCCGCGCAGTCCCGCCGAGCGGCGCACCAGCAGCAGTGTGACGTAAACGACCCACAAGATGAAAGATGCGATGACTTTGGGATCGAGGAAATATGCATCTCCCAGAGGCGTTTCCTGGGCCAGAACCGAGCCGATTACCAAACCTACCGTCATGCATGGAAACCCGAACTCCAGCGTCCCGTGGGCAATTCGCTCCAAGGTATCGAGGGGTGGCAGCCAGTCGAGCGGCAGCCACCAGGAGTCTTCGCCGGGCTTGTGCTTGCTCTTCAGTCGGCGCTCTTGGATGAGGTATAGCACCGAGGCCAGCAGGCTGAAGCCCAGCGCAACATAGGCAGCCAGCAGCGCGGCAATATGCGCGATGAGCCAACTGATCCGCACGCCGCTGGAGGGAAAGATATAACGCTCCGGCCCCAGCGCTGGCACCAGAACGGCAAGAAACGTAACGGGCAAGGCAAAGATTCCAAGGGAGATGGCGTCGTAGAACCACCAGACCAGGAAAAACAAGCCGGCGATGGCAAAACCCAGCAGTGATTCAACTTCGCGGGTGCCGACCGGCACAATGCGATGAGCCTCGACGAGCATCTCGACGCACGAGACAAAGTGGAAGAAAAAGGCCAGCCCGCCGAGGTGGACGCATGTCTTGCGCCAGCGGATCAATCCGTAGAGCACAGCCGGAAACACGGCAATCGATGCCGCCGCATAGAGGATCGTCGCAACTCTGAGCCAAAGGAGGTACATTTCAACGCTCACCTTACTGCTGCAAATGAACAGTATACTGTGATGCTACTCACCTGGTGGGAGTTAGGAATTCGGGCTTGCCTTGCTCATGCTGTCTCTCAACAGCCCAAGGCGCATCAAGCTCTCGGCCGTAGCCACAATGCACTCCTCATTTGAGCGCGGCGTCCAACCCAGCACGCGACTGGCCTTTTCATGGGTGCCGTTCTTCATCTTCCCTAGGTCGGGCAAGGTCTGTTTTACTTCCCGAAAGCGTAAAGCCAAGACGCGCACCAGCCAGTTCGGCAGGTTCCTGGTTGGCACTCTTTTGGCTGGTGCGCCCATGCAGCTCTTCAGTATCCTGGCAATATCGAGCATCGACAGAAAATCGCCGGCGGCGGCAATGAAGCGTTGGCCCTTGGCGGCGGGATGTGTCATGGCGCGGATGTGCAAGTCGGCCACGTCGCGCACGTCTACGACGCCCAGATAGAGTTGCAGGCAACCAGGCAAGCCTCCATCCATCATGCGCTTCACGAGTGAGATTGAGGTCGAATAGTCCGGCCCCAGTACCGGGCCGAAGACGCCCACAGGATTGATAACTGAAAGCTCAAGACTGCCCCCTTCTCGCGCAATGAAATCCCATGCCGCGCGTTCGGCCAAAGTCTTCGACCTCACGTATGCGGAGACCTCGCCGCTGGGATCGGTCCAGTCTGTTTCAGTGAATGGAGCATTCTCTGGTTTCTGGCCAGTGCCATAGCCGATCGCCGCAAAGGAAGAAGTCAGCACTACGCGCTTCACTTTAGCATCGCGTGATGCCCGCAGCACGCGGAGCGCACCGTCGCGCGCCGGCACAATCAGTTCTTCGTCGTGTTTGGGAACTCCCGCGGGAAACGGCGATGCCACATGGAACACATAGTCGCATCCGGCCACTGCCTCCGGCCATCCATTGTCGCTTTCGAGATCTGCAACCAAAAAGGACAAGCCGCTTCCGGGCTCGGCGCCGCCCTCTCGCAACATGGCGAGCACGTCACCCTCGCGAGTCAGGTTTCGTAGCGTGGTGCGCACCTGATGACCCGCCGCCAGTAGTTGGAGGATGCAATGGCTGCCAACGAAGCCCGACCCGCCGGTCACAAGTACCAAGCTCATAGAGAGGATTCTAGACCACTGCACGGATCGCTCGATTGAGTGCCTATTCCAATCACCCAACCTCATCTCATCCGGGCTCCTTGCGCGCGCTTCCCCTGACTCGGTATCGTTGTGAGGCAGCTTGAACAGTTCCTGAAATGAGATTCATGGACGCTCTCAAACAGCTTTTTGAACAGTACTACCACTTGCCGGCCGAGGAGGCGCGGCCGCTTCAGGGCCAACTCGGCGGCTCGGGGCGCGCCATCGTGCGGCTCACCGGCGGAGGGTTCAGCGCCATCGGCATTCTGTCTCCCGCACGCGAAGAGAATATAGCTTTCCTTGAGTTTTCCCGGCATTTTCACCGGCACGGATTGCCGGTGCCAGAGATTTATGCCGAGGATTTGAGTCAGGGCGCCTACCTTGAAGAGGATCTTGGCGACACCACACTCTTTGAATTCCTTGGCAGCAATCGCGCCGGTGATGCCATCGCTTCTGAGGCAATTGAAGCGTATCGGAGCGTCGTGGCGATGTTGCCGCGTTTTCAGGTCGAGGCTGGGCGCGATTTAAATTACAAAGTCTGCTATCCGCGCGCAAGTTTCGATCGCCAGTCGATCGCGTGGGATTTGAACTATTTCAAGTATTATTTTCTGCGCCTCGCTGGCATACCGTTCAACGAACAGGCGCTGGAAGATGATTTCTCGCGGTTGACCAGGTTTCTGCTTGGCGCCAGTCATGATTACTTTCTCTATCGGGACTTTCAAAGCCGTAATGTGATGCTGCGCGCCGGTCAGCCGTTTTTTCTCGACTACCAAGGCGGCCGAAAGGGCGCGCTGCAATACGATATTGCCTCCTTGCTCTACGATGGCAAGGCGGATCTGCCGCCGGAGATGCGTCGGGAGTTACTCGACTACTATCTTGAGTGTCTTGGCGGTTTCATCGCGGTTGATCGCAAAGCCTTCATGGAGCACTACTACGCATTCGTTTACGTCCGCATATTGCAGGCCCTGGGGGCCTATGGCTTCCGGGGGTTTTATGAGCGCAAGGCCCACTTTCTGCAGAGCGTGCCTTACGCGTTGAAGAACCTGCGCTGGCTCGCCTCAAACGTCAAGCTACCGATCGCCCTACCGGCGCTAATGGATGCCCTCGGCGCAATTTCGGCATCGCAGAAGCTGCAAGGTTTGGCCTCTTCAGCAGAGGTCTTGACGGTGCGGATCTTCAGTTTCAGCTTTCATCACGAGATGCCAGTCGACGATACGGGAAACGGTGGCGGGTTTGTCTTCGATGCTCGCAGCCTGCCCAATCCCGGACGCGAAGAAGAATTCCGGCAGTTGACCGGCAAGGACGCGTCCGTAATCGACTATCTTGATCATCAGGCAAGCGTGCAGCAGTATTTTTCCGGAGTCGTTTCGCTGGTCGATGCGAGTGTGGGCGCCTATCAACGCCGCGGCTTCAAGCATCTCATGGTCTCCTTCGGCTGCACCGGAGGCCAGCATCGCTCGGTGTATTTGGCGGAACAGTTGGCAAAGCGCCTGCGCGGCGGCAGCGGAGTGGAGGCAGTCGTCCGCCATATCGAGCTAGAAAAGATGGGACAGGAGAAGCTGGCGCGATGAAGGCGATGATTCTGGCCGCGGGATTGGGTACACGCCTGCAGCCCCTCACCAACCACCGCCCAAAAGCTCTGGTAGAGGTCGGCGGACGCACGCTGTTGGAGATCACTCTCTCCCGTTTGCGAGCATTTGGTGTCCGCGAAGTTATCGTCAATACACACCACTTCGCTGAGATGATTGTCGAGTACCTGAAAGCTAACGATAACTTTGGCATGAGGATCGAGATCTCTCGCGAAGAGCAGTTACTTGACACCGGCGGCGGTTTGAAGAAGGCCGTGCCCCTTTTTCTTGATTCCAGCGGCAACCTGCAAGAACCCTTCATCCTGCACAACGTCGATGTCATCAGTACCATCGATTTTGGGTGCATGGTGCGGTTTCATACCGAACAAGCGGCCCTCGCGACGCTCGCGGTTCAAGACCGCGAGACTTCGCGCTATCTGCTTTTTGACGAGCAGAACCAGCTCTGCGGCCGTCGAACTGCCGCTGTTGCCAAGGGCGAATGCGCTCAAGTTGAGCTGGTGCGTCCTATCGAACAGGCGCAGGCGCTGGCCTTCTCCGGCATCCACGTTATCTCTCCCAAATTATTCTCAAGAATGCATGAGGAGGGCGCCTTCTCGATCATTTCTATCTATCTGAATCTCGCAGCGGAGCACGAGAGAATCCTTGCCTTTCGCGCCGATGAAAGCTATTGGCGCGATCTCGGCCGCCCGGAGAGCGTCGTTGAAGCCGCTAGCGATCTGGCCAGCGGAAAGTATCCCGCAGCAGCATGTTAATTCCGAACGCAACACTTCTGATTTGTGGCTAATCTGCGTCCATCCTAGCGCATTCGGAATCGCGAGGCCCCGCCTTGCTTTGCGTCCATTCCTTATTCGGCCAGCAACGATGCGAAACCCGCTCCCTGCGGTCGGTCGCCCGCAGACCGGCGCTGGAAGACGAGCGCCGCCGCACCTCTGAGGCGAGCGATCTCGCCCTCATGCGTTGGAAGGATTCGCGGCAGCGCTCCTCCGAGCATGTGCTTTGCCGCCTCTTTTTCGATCACCGCGCCGAATCGGTGCCAGGCCGAAGTGATGTCGCCCGCTACATAGATCAGGCTGGGAGAAAGGGCTGCGATGATCAACTGCAATCCGCGGCCAATGTAGAGAGCTTGCTTGGCCAATGCCGCTGCGGCGTGCGGATCGCCCTCCTCGGCAAGATTAAGTAAATCGTGAAACGCGATCACTCTGCTTGGGGGTTGAAGTTCCCTGTAATACCGCAGCGCCGCCCGGCATGAGGCGAATGTTTCCCAGCACCCTCTACGCCCGCATGAACAGAGGATCCCCGTCGGATCGAGCGTAACATGGCCGAACTCTCCCGCCATGCCGCGATGGCCGGAGATAAGTCTGCCATTGGCGAAGACCCCGGCTCCTACGCCTTCCGACACGGTAACCAACACGATATCCCGTATTCCGCCGATTCTCTTGAACGTTAGTTCCGCCAATAGACAAGCAGTGGCGGCGTTCTCCATCTTCACCGGCAAGTCCATTGTTTCTTCAATCGCCTTCTTCAAATCGAGGTCCGGCCAGTGCAGGTTCGGCGCAAAGATCAGACGCTGAGTGTCAGGATCGATTCTGCCGGGAAGGCTGATGCCGATACCCTCAAATATCTTCCGCGGCAGCGACTGTCGCATTCGCAACATGCAGTCTGTCATGAGCCGGGTCGAGGCAGCCGGGTCGGAGGTCAAGGGCACCAAAGACCGCGATAGCAATCGTCCCTTCAGATCCACCGTAGCAACCGTAGCCTGTTTAGGATGGACATCGACTGCAATCACGACCAGATCGTCGTTGAGTTCTAGCCAAAGATATTTGAAATTTGACCCCACCGGTCGTCGGTCCGATGATCTTGTTGTCAAGACGAGAACACGGGAGGGCGACCGGTGGAGACTTTCACAAGGCTGTTTGGTACCCTG
>JBEKOA010000174.1:0-11573 GCA_049522255.1 Occallatibacter sp. | reverse complement strand
CGCTGAGCCTGGCTGATCTTGCCTGTAGGATCGCGATGAAACGCGTCGCCAAAAGACGCAACGAAGTTGTCTTCGGAGCTATCACCCGCCTGCCAGCCTGCCGCCGCGCCAAAGAGCACGCCAAACCAGTTCTCGTCGAAGATGCCTTCGCCGTCATCATTCCAGATTGTGTTCATCACTCCCTTCGCGCCGAGCGCCTGGCCGTCGCGCACAAAGGCGCGAATATTGCTCAGGGCTTCGTTGTTGTTGGGGTAGAGGCGGTTCCAGTTGCTCACGCCGGGAGCCACCCAGGTTTCGAGGCCTGCCTTGGTAAACGGCTCGATGATCGGTTTGAAATCGGTCCGGGCATCGTAGGCCCAGGGCGCGGCGATCATATCCTTGGGCAAGCCGCCCACCAGCTCCGGCGAGGTCACCGCGACATCGCCCCAAAAGATCAGCCGCTTCTGGTTGGGCTCAAGCGTCGAGTGAATCTGCTTGAGGAAGTCAAGGTAGACTGCGCCCAGCCCCTGCTGTTGGACCGCGTCGCGCGTTTTTCCCAAGCCCAACTCAAAGGTCTCGTCGGCTCCGATATGCGCGTATGGGCCGGGAAAGACTTTGGCCAGCTCGCCAAACCATCCGGCGATCAGCGGCAAAGTGGCCGGATCCCCCGGCGCAAGCACCGCGCCATGCGCCGTCTCGCCCAGCGCAGAAAACTGCTCGAACTTAAGAACATTATGCAGGTGGCCAAAGGACTCCTGCTCGGGGATGATGGTGATGTGGTACTGGGCCGCGTAGGCCACCAGCTCGCGCGCTTCGTCGGGGGTCATTGCACCGCCGGGATAGGCCGCGACAGATGAGCCTGTATAAGCGAAGGTGTGTTCGAAGTAAGGCGAGAAGAAGTTGATCTTGTAAGCGGCCAAGGTGCGAATCTCGCGCTTTAGAGAATCCATATTCGGCAGTGGCCCGCGCGACCAGTCGTCGGAGATGCCGCGATGGGCCATTGCCGGCCAGTCGCGGATGGTGGGCACGAGGAGAACAGTGTTCTTGCCCGAGCCGAGAATCAATTGCTTAACGGTCTGGACGCCGTAGAAAAGCCCTGCCGATGTTTCGGCAATCACGGCCAGGCCGCCCTGCCCGTCGGGCACGATGATGTAGCCCTCCTCGTGCATGGCCGGATCGAACTTCATCCTGTTGAGCTTTATTAGCCCCTTCGCTTGCTTGGTCTCTGCACGCAACAGCCAGATGCGGGGAGCATTGTCGATTACTCCCCTATTCCCGAGGACCTTCTCAACCAGATCCTTGCCCGCAAAAGCGTTTTCGGCATTCTTGCCGGCGGAGAGAGGACGCAAATCCTCTGCTGAAAGTAGGAACCCAGTATGCCCAATCGAGGTCCACTGAACCGCAGCGCACTCCCGCACCGCGGGCACCAGATGCAGATCCTCGCAGGCCGGCGCGGCTGTAGGCGCAGTCTGCGCGACCGCACCAACTCCGACACACAAAAAAGTCAAGAACGTAACTGCAAGAGAACGAAGCATGAGCACGACCTCGGCGGTTCTCAATCGCTTACAAGCCTAGCGCATCGCGCAGATGCCCGTTCTGAATCGAAACCGGAGTCGGGAGGGAAAACAATCTCATTTCAACATGCGGTACTCCGGCCCGGCCTGTGACCCCTGACACTTGCGCAAAACCTCGGCTGGGCGAGAATCAACTTGAGAGGTCTGCCAGCCATCCACGGCGCGGGCCAAGGAGAAAACTTCAAATGAGCGATCTTGCACAGTTGGCCGAATCCGTCAGCGTCGATCCGTTGGTCGGTCATCCCCCCGACTTCCACGTCTTCCACAAGTTTTTGGAGCGCTGCAAAGAACTGCCGGCGATAACTACCGCAGTGGTTTGGCCGCTCTCCGACGTGGCCCTCCGCGGCACAGTGGAAGCCGCCGAAGCGGACCTCATCCGGCCCACTCTGATCGGCGACGAAGACGAAATGAAAGCCCTCGCCAAAAAGATTGGCGTCGACATCACTCCCTATCCCATTCTCCAGGCCGAAACGGAGCGCAAGGCCGCCGAACTGGGCGTGGCCATGTGCCGCAGCGGCAACGCCCAGGCCATGATGAAGGGCAGTCTGCACACCGACGAGCTGATGAAGGTTGCGATGAAGGCCGACACCGGGCTGCGCACCAACCGCCGCATCAGCCATGTCTTCGTTATGGACACACCCGCCTATGCGCGCACCTTGCTGATTACCGACGCAGCCATCAATATCGAGCCTGAGCTTGAGGACAAGATCCACATCGTACAGAACGCCATCGACCTTGCTCATGCATTGGGCATTCCAGAGCCCAAGGTCGCACTGCTTTCGGCCGTCGAGACGGTCAACACCAAGATCAAGTCCACTCTGGACGCCGCGGCCCTGTGCAAGATGGCCGATCGCGGCCAGATTACCGGCGGCATCCTCGACGGGCCATTGGCTTTCGATACGGCAGTCAGCGTCAAGGCGGCCAAGATCAAGGGACTGGTTTCGCCCGTCACCGGCCAGGCCGACATCCTGGTGGTTCCCGATCTCGAGAGCGGTAACATGCTCGCCAAGCAGCTTGAATACCTGGGCGGCGCACAGTTGGCCGGCATCGTGCTCGGCGCTCGCGTTCCCACCATCCTCACCAGCCGTGCGGATTCGGCGGAGACCCGGCTCACCAGTTGCGCTGTGGCTGTTCTGCTTCACTATGCCAGCCACCCGCTGGGATCGGTCTAGCTTTCAACCGGAGTTGATGATTGACATCGGGCGCCACTTCTTTTGAGAACTGGCGCCCGATCCGTCTCCGGCCTGCTCTCAACCTCCTGGCAACCTTCAGCATGCGCCCGCACCCTGGCTCTTGCGCGGGGAGTACGTCGCTACCAGCAAGGCCGGCGACTACGCCACAAAGAGCCTGATTGAAGTCTGGATCGACGAGGCCGAGCGCCGCTCATGGTTCCTCTTCGAGGCAACCCGGTTGTTCGTCTTCAGTCCGCCAGACTCGCCCGCCAGACACCCTCTTCACCTCGGGCCTAACCGGTGCTCAAGGGATAGTACGGCCCAAACTACAGATGCTAAGGCGGTTCCGGGAGCACTTCGAAACGCGGCCACTCGGGTTTAGGTTCAGGGCACATCCTCATGTTTTCCCGTTTGCAAGGAAAATATCGCTTCCACATTCTTCAATTCTTGGTGTATAGGTTTGAGAAGGGAAAATCGCTCATTTGACTACTCTGGAGAGATCACCCCGAAATTGTTCGCGTTTGCACCCCCCCAAGCTGCGCGTTTCACCTGTATAGAACGAGTTTTCGGCGGAGCCGGAAAAGGTCGAAATGCAAGTTCAAGCTGAAGCGAATCTGTCGGCCCTGATAGAAAGCACCGAAGACCTGATCTGGTCGGTGGACCTCGACGATCGCCTGGTTACGTTCAACGGCGCGCTTCAACGGCACATGGAAGCGACATTTGGCATAAAGCCTGTGGTGGGAATGCTCCCCAAAGAGCTGGTTCCACCGGAGAGGGCCAACCTGCTTCCTCCGCTCTATGAGCGTGTGCGAACCGAAGGTGCAATTCGGGTCGAGTTTTCTTTGGCCGACGGCCGCATTTTGGATCTAGCCCTGAGCCCGATCTTTGTCGATGGCGCCGTGAGCGGCGTGTCCGTCTTCGGCAAGGACGTCACCGAGCGGAAGGCGGCCGAGAGTGCGCTCAGGGAGGCCGACAAAAAGTATCGGGACATTTTTGATGGCGCGCTCGAAGGGATGTTTCAAACCTCGCCGAAGGGTGAGCCTCTCACCGCCAATCCCGCGCTGGCAAAGATGCTTGGCTACGAATCGCCAGCCGAGTTCTTGTCCTTGGTTCGTGACGTCGCCCACGATGTATGGACGAGTCCGAATGAGCGCCTCTTGTACCTGCGGCAACTGAATGAGCACGGAACCGTGCTCGGCTTCGAGTGCCAGCTCAAACGCAAAGACGGATCGTCCATTCGGGCTTCGCTCCACACCCGCAGAGTTTGCGGGCCCGATGGGCAGTTGCTCTATCACGAAGGCTTTATCCTCGACATTACCGAACGCAAGCGGGCGGAGCAGGCTCAGCGCGAGGGCCTGGACACCCTGAAAGAAACAGAGCTCATTGGGGCTCTTGGCAGTTATGTCCTGGACATTCCTACCGGTGTATGGACGAGTTCCGAAGCTTTGGATGAATTCTTCGGAATCGGCAAGGAATATAAGCGCGATGTCGCCGGATGGGCGGCCCTGGTGCATCCAGACGATCGCGAGATGATGACATCTTATTTCGCCGACGAGGTCCTGGGTAAACGGAGTGCGTTCGACAAGGAATACCGCATTCTGCGGCAGACAGACGGGGCAGAGTGCTGGGTCCACGGAATGGGCAGGCTCGAATTCGATGCCCAGGGAAAGCCCCTCAGGATGCGCGGGATGATCAAGGACATCACCGAGCACAGGCGGGCAGAGCTGGCGCTTGCCGCAACCGAGCTGCGCTTCCGCACCTTCTTCGAGGAAAACGGATCGGTCATGTTCCTGGCCGATCCCGATACGGGCGAGATCATGGCTGCCAATCGTGCTGCCTGCGAGTTTTACGGCTATTCCAAAGGGCAGTTGATCGGCATGTCTACGCACCAGATCACCATCAACCCGCCGGAGGATTGTCTCCGCGACCGGCAAATGGCGCTGCGCGAGGAACGCTCCTGTTTCTATTATTCGCAACGCCTGGCCAGCGGCGAAGTGCGTGAGATTGAACTTCATTCTTCGCCATTTGAGGTCGACGGCAGACGGCTCCTCTGCGCCATCGTGAATGACATCACCGAGCGAAAGCGGGCCGAAAAGGCTCTGATCGAAAGCGAGAAACTCTTTCGGGCGATTACCGAGACGTCTCCATTGGCCATGGTACTGGTATCAGGTACGGAGCGGTCCGAATACATGAACCCCACGTTCATCCGCCTTTTCGGATATACGAGGGAAGATATACCGACTGTGGCCGAATGGTGGCCGCTCGCCTATCCTGATGCGGAGTACCGCCAAAAGGTGATGGAGAGTTGGACGAGCGCGATCGCGTACACACAGCAGATAGGCAACCCCATCGATCCGCTTGAGTTTGTGGTCGCCTGCAAGGACGGCTCGAGGAGAACGATCGAGTGGGGCCTGGTCAACATCGGCGATCGCAGCTTGGCGTATGGGGTCGACATCACCGAGCGCAAGCAAGCTGAGATTCAACGCCGCAACAGCGAGGAACACTATCGCAGCACCTTCGAGCAGGCCGCGGTCGGCATCCTTCATGCCTCATTCGACGGCATCATCCTCAGGTCCAATGCGCGCTTCGCCGAGATGGTTGGCTACACCGCCGAGGAACTTCCCGGCATCGATGTCCTGCAGATTACGCTACCCGAGGATTGCCCCGCAAGCAGGGAAATGCTCGAACGAGTCTTGAGCGGAGGCATCCCGGCAAGTCTTGAGAAGCGCTATCTTCGCAAGGACGGCAGCACAACCTGGGTCAAGTTGACGCTCTCGATCCAGCGTGATGGCGAGGGCCGCGCGCTCTACTTTACCGGCCTGGTGGAAGATATCAACGCCCGCAAGGCTGCCGAGGAACGCCTGGCCGCTGCGGGGGAAGCGCTGCGGCTGAGCGAGGAGCGTTTCCGCGCCACCTTCGAACAAGCCGCCGTCGGCATCATTCATACCTCCCTCAGTGGCCGTATTCTGCGGAGCAACGAGCGCTTTGCCGAGATCATCGGTTACCCTCTCGAAGAGATTCCTCAGTTGACGTTTCAGCAGATCACACCACCAGACGATCTGCAAGAGAGTGTCGACGTACTGCAGCAAATGTTGGGTGGCGCAACCCGCAATGCCAGTTGGGAGAAGCGCTACGTCCGCAAGGACGGCAGCCTGACTTGGGCGAGGTTGACGGTTTCTACGCTGCGCGACGACCAAGGACGCGCATTGCACTTCATTGCGGTTATAGAAGACATCAATGCCCGCAAGAGGGCTGAGGAAAACCTGTCAGCGGCCACCGAGGCGCTGCGGGTTAGCGAGGAACGCTACCGTGTCGCATTCCAGACCAGTCTCGACTCCATCACGATCAACCGGCTTGCGGATGGGACTTATGTTGAGGTCAATGATTCATTCCTGAGATCCACATTGCACACGCGACAGGAGGTCATTGGGCGAACGTCGCTCGACCTCAATATCTGGGCGAACCCTTCCGACCGGCAAAAACTGGTCGAGATACTCAGCCGCGATTCGACTTGCTTGAACCTGGAGTTCCCCATGAGGAAGAAGAACGGCGAGCTCCTATGGGGAATGATGTCGGCGTCGGTGATTGAGCTTGAGGGCGTTCCGTGCATCCTTGCCATCACGCGCGACATCTCGGACGCGAAGGCGGCGGAGCAAAGCCTGGCCGCCGCCACTAGTGCGCTGCGGGCGAGCGAAGAGCGCTATCGCACCGTCTTCCACACCAGCCTCGATTGCATCACGATAAGTCATCTAAGCGATGGCAGATACATCGACGTCAACAAGGCATTCCTCGATCTGATTGAAATCGAACCCCATGAGATTGTTGGACGAACCTCGGTAGAGCTTGGCATCTGGGCGCATCCTGAAACGCGAAGCGAGATCGTCGAGTTACTGCGCCGGAATTCAAGCATCCGGGATTTTCAAACCCAGTTTGTAAAGAAGAGCGGAGAGTTAATCTGGGTGCTGATCTCGGCATCAGTTATTGAGATTGGGGGTGTCTCCTGCATCGTTTCTGTTGTGCGGGACATCTCCAGCGCCAAGGCGGCGGAGCACAAAATTCATAATCTTGCCTTCTACGACCCGCTGACAGGTCTATGCAATCGCCGCATGTTGATGGAGCGGTTGCGTCAAACTCTTGCCTCCAGCGCCCGAAGGAGCGGGTTGCAGGCGCTGCTGCTGCTCGATCTGGATAATCTCAAGACGTTGAATGACACTCTGGGCCATCAAGTTGGCGATCTCCTCCTGCAAGAGGTTGCCCGGCGGATTGCCGACTGTGCCCACGAAGCCGACACTGTGGGCCGGCTCGGCGGAGATGAGTTCGTCGTAATCCTCGAGGACCTGAGCGAAGTCGCCGAGGAGGCCGGGGCACAGGCCAAGGCTGCCGCCGAGAGAATACTGGCCGCTGTCAGTCAGCCCTATCTGCTCGATGACCGCGAGTGTCTTTCCGCCTCCAGCATGGGAATCACTGTCTTTGGTGATCGGCAAAACACCGCGGACGAAATCCTGCAGCAGGCGGATATCGCCTTGCATATGGCCAAGACGGCGGGCCGTAACACGTTGCGATTTTTTTCCCCCGCCTTGCAGGCTGCCGTCAATGCCCGCGCCACCATGGAGGATGGGCTGCGCCAGGCCATCAAGAGAAAGCAGTTCCTGCTTTACTATCAGCCTCAGATCGAACGGGGACGGATGACGGGCGCCGAGGCCCTGATCCGCTGGAATCACCCCGGCCGCGGCCTCGTGTCGCCAGACGAATTCATTCCCCTCGCCGAGGAATCCAGGCTCATTCTGCCCCTGGGAGATTGGGTGCTTGAAACCGCCTGCAAACAGATTGCGGCGTGGGCAGGCCATGTGGAAACGGACCATCTCACGATTTCGGTCAACATCAGCGCCCTCCAGTTCCGCCAGCCGGAGTTTGTGAAACATGTGCTTGAGGCCATTGATCGCACCGGAGCCAAGCCAAAGAATCTCAAACTGGAGCTTACCGAGAGCATGTTGGTCGAAAACGTCGAGGAGATCATCGCCAAGATGACCGAACTCAAGTTGTATGGCTTGAGCTTCTCCCTCGACGACTTTGGCACAGGCTATTCCTCACTGGCCTACCTCAAACGCCTGCCCCTGGACCAATTGAAGATCGACCGAGCCTTCGTGCGCGACATCCTGGTGGACGTAACCAGCGGAGCCATTGCACAAACCATTCTTTCCCTGGGCCGGGCAATGGATCTGTCGGTGGTCGCCGAAGGCGTGGAGACCGAAGAACAGCGAGGCTTCCTTGCCGGGCTAGGCTGCCACTCATTCCAGGGAGACCTCTTCAGCCCCCCACTGCCATTGGAAGGTCTTCAGGCCTTCTTCTAAGTCCCGCCGGAAATCTGCGGCGCCGCCCGACCGTGCCAGCCGGTTTTCTGTTTCCTGACCCCTGCCGGGAGAGGCATTCGGGGTCCCCGGCGAGCGGTCTTTGCTCGCTGGGGTGGTCAATCCATAGACATGCTCAACTGGTGGCGCACATCGGCGCCGCGAATCCAGAAGATGACGTCGGTGGCGATATTCGAGGCGTGGTCCGCAATCCGCTCCAGGTGCTTGGCAACCAGGATTCCGCTGATCGCCTGCTGAGTCAGGCGCGGCTTTTCTACGATCAACTGAAGCAGGTCGGTGTGCGCCCGCCGGTTCATCCGGTCGATCTCGTCATCCATCTCGCGCACCGAGTCGGCCAGCCGTGCGTCGCCCTCGAGCAAGGCGTGCAGCGCCGACCGGATCATCCGCCCGGCAAACTCGCCCATGGCCGCAAAATCCACCGGCAGATCGACCTCCTCGTGCTTCAGAGTCTCTTTGGTGCGGCGAGCGATTCCCATCGACTGGTCGCCGATCCGCTCCAGGTCGCCGTTGATCTTGATCACCGCCAGAATAAATCGCAAGTCGACGGCCATCGGCTGCTCCTTGGCCAGCAGATCGTAGGCCATCTCATCCAGCTCCCGCTGCGCGGTATCGATCGCCGCCTCGTTCTGCTTGACGTACTTGCACAGGCTCTTGTCGCGCTGCAGATAGGCGTCTACCGCGGACTCAACCGCCTGCTGCGACAGGGCCGCCATGGCCAGCAGCTTGTCCTTGAGTTCGGCGAGTTGCAGTTGAAAGTGTATGCGCGGCATGACAGTCTTCTCCATCCTTGATTGTGCATCACACTATGTTACTGGCGTGAGAATTTCCCCCGTTTGCACCACAACGGTCACACCCGGCGGCCGGCCAGTGCCATTATGGGTTAGACGCGGTGCGGGCTCCAAAAGAATCGCGGGTGCCCCATCCTTGCGTCGTTTCATCGCGCAAGAGTGGGATACCGCGATCCCCGCACCACAGACTCAGGGCAATGTTCTACGCTATCACTATGGGTGCCACGCGTTCCTCTCAAGTTTCGACGCTCAGCTTCAACCCGGCCGGGCTTCAACCGCAGGAGATCTACAAACTGATGACCGGCATCATCGTGCCGCGCCCGGTGGCGCTGGTCTCGACGATGAGCCGTGAAGGCGTGGCCAATCTCGCGCCTTTCAGCTTCTTCTCGGGCGTGGGCGCCGTGCCGCCCACCGTGCTCTTCTGTCCCGCCCTGCGGGACGGCGCATCCGCCGAGGCCGGCGAGCGAAAAGACACCCTGCGCAACGTCGAGGAGACCGGTGAGTTCGTCATCAACGTAGTCAGCGAAGCCATTGCCGAGGCAGCCAACGCAACCTCTGCCGAGGTGCCCTTCGGCGTAGACGAGTTCGCCCTCTCCGGCCTCACGCCCATCCCCAGCGAGGCCGTCCGGCCGCCGCGCGTCGCCCAGTCGCCCGCTCAGATGGAGTGCAAGTCATCTACACCGGACGTGCGGCCCGCAGCGGCGTCATCGTGCTCGGTGAGGTCGTCCGCTTCCATGTCGGCGAGGGTCTGTTCGAAAACTACCGCCTCGATCCCGCCGCCCTCGACGCCGTGGGCCGCATGGCCGGCAACACCTGGGTCCGCACAAGAGACCGCATCGAGCTCGTCCGGCCAAAGTAGAACGAGAATTGATCTCAGGTCAAAAACCAGCTCTTGCGCGAACAACAAAGCCGAATCCGTGCAGCCCGTTTACACCTCACACCATTCTTGATGTGGTCATGGTTTGGCGCCTGCTCCAAGCAGCAATGCTTTGATATCCGCTTGGTCCCCGGCCAGATCCAGCGCAGTCTTTCCATCCTTCGACCTCGCGCTCACATCGGCTTTGTCAGCAAGCAGAGCCTTTAGAACCTCTGGATGATCAAACTTGGACGCCCTCATCAACGCAGTAAGGCCATCCTTATCCTGGGCATTTATCTCCGCGTTCATTGCGATCAGAGCCCGCGCTGCCACCAAGTTACCGTGCGACGCCGCCTCCATCAACGACGTGGTGCCATCCTCGGCTGCATCGTTCACATCCGCCTTGGCATTAAGAAGCGCCTGAACGGCCTCGATGTTACCATCCTGTGACGCCGCCATTAATGCCGTTTGGCTATGCTTATCCTTCGCGTTCGCATCGGCCCCGGCGGCAATCAACACCCGCACGACATCGGCATGGCCACCGAACGACGCCACCATCAAGGCCGTGTTGTCACCCACATTCTTCGCATTTACATCGGCCTTGCCTGCAATCAAAGTCTGAACCACTTCCACGCGGTCATTGAACGCAGCTCCCATCAATGCGGTGGAGTTGAGCATATCCCTGGCGTTCACATCGGCTCCGGCCGCAATCAACTCCCGTACTACCTCCACATCATGTACAGACCTCACGGGATTGCCGAAGGACGCATCGAATAACGCAGTTGTACCGTTGGCAGCCTTGGCGTTTACTTCAGCCTTGGAGGCAATCAACTCCCTTACCAATCCCGCGGAGCTTGTCTCCGATGCGGCCATCAAGGCCGTCCCGCCATCCTTTGTCGATGCGTTCACATCGGCCTTCGCGGCGATCAACGCCTGCGCCACCTCGGCAGAACCACTCTTCGATGTCGCCATCAGGGAGGTGGCGCCATTATTATCCGTCGCATTCACGTCGGCACCTGCATTGATCAGCGCCCGCACCCCCTCCAGCGAACCAGCCATCGATGCAACAATCAATGCCGTGACGCCGTCCTGCGTTTTGGCGTTCACATCTGCTTTAGCGGCTAGCAGCGCCCTTACGACATCCAGAGAGCTGGCCTGCAAAGCCAACATCAACACGGTGACGCCGTCTCGCGTCTTGGCGTTCACAATCGCGCCAGCGGCGAGCAATGCCTCCACCGCCTCTAAACGATTGAACTGCACAGCCGCCATCAGCACAGTACTGCCGTCGTCTCTGGTTGCATTTACGTCGGCGCCGGCGTCGATCAGAGCATGTACTATTTCCATTTGGCCCCTGAGCGACGCCAGCGCCAGAACCGTGGTCCCATTGCTGTACTTGGCGTTGACGTCGGCCTTCGCTGCAATCAGCGCCTTGACGCGAGCCACATCTTCATTGTTGGTCGCAACAAGAAGATCATCCGTTTGCGCATGAGCCTGCATTCCGCTCAAGGCGCAGGCCAAAACGATCAGAAAGCCCAAGATCACCGAGCCCTTTTGTAGGCGTGCAACTTTCAACGAATTCATAAAGACCTCATTTGTAGGAATCTGTCGCAAGAATACTCCAGCCAGGCAGCCCGCTCATCACCCCGGAGAATAGCCAGAAGCCTTGAGAAGCTGTGCCCCATGTATGACAGCTTCGGCTTCTGTCAAGCGCGATTTTTCTTTCGCGCGCGACATCTCCCTCTGGTGGTCGGGACCGGGTCAAGGGCGCCGCACTTTGGCGTTCATCTTGACCCTTGACGCGGTCCCGGCTACTGCCACAATCGAAATGGGAACGA
>JBEKOA010000173.1:0-9852 GCA_049522255.1 Occallatibacter sp. | reverse complement strand
CTCAGACCCTCCACCCGGCAACGAAACGATCTGGAGAGGATTAACACGCCTTGTCGACATCCAACTCGGCGTCATCATGGGGGCTGAAAATGTGGGTAATTGAAAGCGCTTCAGCGTGGGGTCGGAGCAACCAACAGTTCATCCGGAGTCCCATAGGGACGGCGCTCCAGGTCAACCGTTGTCGCTAGAGGTATGAAAAACTAACCGCGACCGCCTAACCCGCCCGTTCCTCACTCGCCACCGAGTCCACAATGTGCCCCATCTTCTCCTGCTTTGTCCGCACATACTCCGCGAAGCTCTCCTGCGGCTCGACCTCGGCGGAGACACGCTCGACGACAGCAATTCCGGCCGATTCCAGAGCCGCGACCTTCTCCGGGTTGTTGGTAATCAACCGGACCGAACTCACGCCAAGCAGCTTGAGCACCTCGGCCGGCAGCTCGTACTCCCGGCAGTCGGCGGCAAAGCCCAGTTCGACATTGGCCTCAACCGTATCCAGCCCCTGATCCTGAAGTTCGTAGGCCTTTAACTTGGCCATCAGGCCGATGCCGCGCCCCTCTTTTTCCTCGTAGAGCAAGATGCCCGCGCCCTCTTTGGCGATTCTGCCCAGCGCAAGTTCCAATTGCAGCCGGCAGTCGCAGCGCAGCGAGCCAAAGACATCCCCGGTCAGGCACTGCGAATGGATGCGCACCACCGGGGGTGCCGAATGAATGTCACCCATCACCAGTGCAACCAAACCCTCCACAGGCCCCTCGGCCGCGCCGCCGCTCCATCCATCTTTTTCCGAATCGCCAGCTTGACCCTCGTCGCAGGGCCGAGCCCCCGCCAGCCGACCCTCAAAACCCAGAATGCGGAAAGCTCCCCAGCGGGTGGGGAAATCCGCCTCGGCGATCTTCTTCACGCTCTCAAATCCCATATCACCATTTTACTTGGAAGAGGATCAAGCCAGAACCGCCCGTCTCACGAGGTGCAAACACCGGGCCCAAAAACCCTCCGCCTACCAGCGCCCCTCATTTGCGTAAAATTACTCTCCACCGGCGCACAATCAAAAGATGAAAAAGGGCCGGAGACACGCGTATTACTATTCCCTGTTCCCTGTTTTCTCGCCGGGGTGCCCGGCGATAGGTCTTCGTCGCGCTGGGAGTGGCTGTTCCCTTTTCCCTTGATTCGGCACCCCCCTACCCCCTATTTATATTTTCAAAATCTTGCAGGTAATTCTCCAGTCAACACCTGATCTATCCGTCTATATCCGAGCCGTCTGGCATCGGCTGGCAGCGCGGACACCAGAAGGTCACCCGCGCATCTGGCCCTTGCAGCCGCCTGCGAATCGGCTCGCCGCAGCGCCGGCAGCCTTCACTTTTGCGGCCATAGACCCACAAACTCGCGCCAGGGTCGGATTCATGTGTGGTGCGCCGCTTTCTGCCGCCGTAGGTGATGATCGAGTCGCCGGAGTCCTCCAGTACATTGGCGGCAATCAGCCTTTGCGAGTTTGCAATCAAGTCAGCCACCTGTTCGCGTTCTAGCGAGCCAACCAGACAAAATGGATGAACGCGCGTAACAAAGCAGATCTCCGATTTGAAGACATTGCCAACGCCGGCCATTACCTCTTGATGAAGCAACACATCCGCAATCTCTTCGCCGCCATGCTCCAACACGCGCCTCACCGCGGACGCGGCATCGAACTCCGGGCTGAGCAAATCGAAAACCGGCTGCGGAATCTTCGCATCGCGAGCCAGCGAGAGCGCCGTGTGCATCCGCGCCACCGGCACGCGAAAGCCGACAGCGATGTACTGGCTGTTTTCGATCACAATTCTCATATTGCAGCGAGGCTGCTGCCAGCGTTCGCCGTGACGATAGATGTGCCAACTGCCGTTCATCAGCAGATGACTGGCAAGTGTCCCGCCGCCGGAGAAGTGAACGAGCAGCCACTTGCCGCGCGACTCCACGCTTTCGACGAGTTGTCCCACAAGCGGCGTGTCTTCGTTCGAGCGGATCAGCAGCGGAAAGGTCGAGCGGAAGCCAGTAATCGGCTTACCAGTGAGCGCGCGGCCCAAAGCACGCGCGGTGCGGAAGATGGTGTCGCCTTCGGGCATTTTATTGCAACTCCGCGGGCGGCTCGCGGTGGGTAACAGCCAGCGGAATGCGCCGCAGATGCATTCCCAGCGGGCCGGGATGAAAACCGGCATCCATGAGGAATCGCGCCATGGGATGCGCCGCCACCGGCTGACCATTGATGGTCGTGATCAACGCGCCCTGGTGGATCGAGGCTCTCATCCGTTCCTGGCCGCGCGTGCAGAAGAAGTTCGCCAATCCCGCGGCCACTTGCGACCGCTCCGGCTCTTCGCCGGGAAGAAAGACAAGCAGGTTAGGATTGCCGCGTTTGAGCCATGCCACCAGTTGGCCGTTGCGTAGAATCACCTCCGCGTAAGCCGCGCGAGTCAGCACGCGCGGAGCGCTCTCGGAGTCTTCGTCAGCTACCGGCGGGACGGGCCAAGGAAGAACCGAACCATACGGGTTGGCTGGATCTGTGGCCGCCAACTGCACGAACTCCGGCCGCTCCTGCAAAGGCTCATTGCGCAGCTGGCGCAGCAGGTCAACCGCTGCCGGCAGCGCAAACTGCGTGGCGCCGAGTCCGGCAACAAAGTAGCCGCGGCGTATGCGCCCGCTCTCTTCCAGTGCCTTGAGCACGTCGTAAACAGCGCTGAATCCACCAGGCACATTTTCTGCTGCAACCGACTCCCTCAGCAGCACGCCATAGCGATTGAGCAGTTGCAGGGCCAGTGCATGGCTGGCCTCAGTCTGCGACGGAGCGTAGCGCCGGTCTCCTGACCGGCTGTCGCGCGGGCCTCCAGGCCCGTGCGCCTCAACTGCCGGCGCGGACGCCGCCAGTAAGGCCGGGCTGGAGTCCGGCGCTACACCAGCCGCTTGGCTTCCCCGCTGGAAGCGCACAGGCAATGCCGACCAGCGTCCTTGCGCTGTTGGCGGCGTGGTGCGGCGGGAATGAAAGACAGCTCCAGATTGCAGTCGGCGCGGCGCTCGCGCACTCTCAGGCCTGGCGATGTAGGCGCGCAAAGCGTGCAGCGAATCGTTGGTGATAAGGCCTCGCCAGACCAAGCTCCATAAAGCGTCGATGGTCTCGCCGGGATAGCCGCCGCCGGCAGCCTGATGCAGTGGATCAAAGAAGCTGGCGCCAGTGGATTCGAGGATGGAGACCAGCTTGGCCTCGCGTTCAGTCAGCGGCTCAACCAAGGGTCGCGATTGCAAAAGCAACGGCAGCTTGTCGGCGAGAAACAGGGCGATGCGCCCATCGCGTTCGCCGATCGGCTCGACGCCGGCCCAGTTCACTTCGCCGGCGGCGATCAACGTGTCGAGTCCTGCGGGTGCGTATTCCGCAAGGCGCGCCGGCAAGATCGAAGTCTCGACAAGAGACGCAGGCAGCGGCGCGCCCTGCAAGCTCTCCACTGCATCGAGCAGCGCGTCGAGATGCGCACCCCGGCGCGGTGTCAGCAGTCCTTGCCAGTGAGTCAGGAAGCGGGCCAGCGTGTGCTGTTCAACCGGCTCGACCTCGCGGCGCAGCCTGGCCAGAGACTTGCGCCGGATCTGCCGCAGGATCTCCGCATCGCACCATTCACGATGGAGTCCGCCGGGGCGAAAACCTCCTTCGAGCACGCGTCCCTCGTGGGCAAGCTGGCGCAGCGCTTCTTCCACGACCGCCGTGTCCAGCGCAAAGCGCTCGGCTGGTTCGCGCAACGTGAATGGTCCATGGGTGCGTGCATAACGGCGAACGAGCTCCAGCACCGGGTGGTCAACAGGCTGCAGCAGTGCCGTCGCCATTCCCGGCGGCAGAGGAATTCCCAGACCATCGCGGTAGCGGGCTGCGTCTTCAGCGGCAATCAAGCGACGCTCCCCGGCAATCCGCAGCTCCAACAGACGCCGCGAACGCACCAGTCGATCCACGTGCTGCAACAATTCCGGTGCTGCCACGCGCCGGGCAAGCTCATCGCGCGACAAGTCTCCCAACCGCAGGCAAAGATCGTGCATGCCGTCGGCCGAACGGGCACGATAGGACTCGGCAAGGCACTGCGCAGCCTCCTCCACTTCAGAGATCGCGTTCGCGTCGAGCAACTCGCGCAGGTCGGCCTCGCCAAGCAGCTCGCGCAACTGCTCTTGATCAATCGTCAGCGCCTGTGCGCGGCGCTCGGCCAATGGCGCATCGCCGTCATAGAGGAAGTTGGCCACGTAGCTGAATAGGAGTGAAGCGGCAAAGGGCGATGGCTTGCGAGTCTCGACCACATGCACGCGGAGCTGACGCTGTTCAATGGCGCGCAGTGTTTCGATGAGAGCAGGCATGTCGAAGACATCGCGCAGGCATTCGCGATAAGCCTCGAGCAACAACGGAAACGAAGGATAACGCGAGGCCACACTTAGCAAATCATAGGAACGCTTGCGCAACTGCCACAGCGGCGAGCGCGCGTCGGCCCGGCGGCGAGGCAACAACAGCGCGCGTCCGGCGGCCTCACGGAAACGACCGGCAAACAATGCGGTCGTGCCCAACTGGCGCAGCACAAGTTGCATGGCTTCGGCCGACTCAACCAGAAACCAATCCGAATCGGGCGGCTCATCGGTATCCGGAAAGCGCAGCACAAAGCCGTCATCGCCCCACAGCGTCTCCACCTCGGGGCCACCCGCGGCGCGAATGCGAGCGCTCACCGCCATCGCCCAGGGGATATGAATGCGGCTTCCGAAAGGCGTCAGCACGCAGACGCGCCAGTCGCCCAGCTCATCGCGGCAGCGTTCAATCACAATACTCCGATCGTCGGGCACGACGCCGGTCGCCTCCTCCTGATCGGCCAAAAACTGCATCAGGTTTTCCGCGGCCCCGGGGTCGAGATCGTGTTCGGCCACAAGCCGCGTCAGCGCAGCCGGCTTCGGCAGTGCGCGCAATTCGCGCACCAAAGCGCCAATGCGGCGGCCAAACTCCAGCGGCCTTCCGGGACCATCTCCCTTCCAAAAGGGCATCTTTCCAGGTTCGCCGGGAGCAGGCGTCACCAAAACCCGGTCGTGGGTGATCTCGGCAATCCGCCAGGTGGATGCGCCCAGAATGAAGGTCTCGCCGGGATGGCTCTCGAAGACCATCTCCTCATCCAGCTCACCAACGCGGACGGCCTTGCCCTCGGTATGCGCTAGAAAAACTCCGTAGAGTCCCCGGTCAGGTATAGTTCCCGCATTGAGAATGGCCAGCCGGGCCGCGCCGTCCCGGGCCGTCACCACGTTGCGCACGCGGTCCCAGGTTAGACGCGGCCTCAGCTCGGCAAACTCGTCGGAGGGGTAGCGCCCGCTCAACAGATCGAGCACTCCCTCGAAGGCCGCAGGGCTGAGCCCTCCAAAGGGCGCGGCATGGCGCACCAACTCGAAGAGTGCATCGACGCTGACTTCTGGCATGGCGGCATAAACGGCGTCGGCGGAGTTAGCGGAGTTTGTCGCGCTCGCCAGCCTTCTGTTCTCTGATCCCTGTCGCCTGTTCCCTGCTTTACTTGGCGGGTGGGCCACGATGGCCACCAGTTGCTGCGCCAGCACGTCGAGGGGGTTTCTCGGGTAGCGCGTAGACTCAATGTGACCCTCATGCATGGCGCGGGTCACGGCGGCGCAGGCCACGAGGTCCGCACGGTACTTGGGAAAGAGAATCCCCTCGCTGACCGCGTCCACATGATGCCCGGCGCGGCCGATGCGCTGCATACCGCTGGCCACAGAAGGCGGCGCTTCAATCTGGATCACCAAATCCACCGCCCCCATGTCGATGCCCAACTCCAGCGTTGAAGTGGCACAGAGCGCGCGAATCTTTCCCGCCTTCAACTGCTCTTCGATGATCGAACGCTGCGCGGCGGCCAACGAGCCATGATGGGCGCGGACGACATCCTCGCCGGCCAATTCGTTCAGCGCACCGGCCAGCCGCTCGGCCACCTGCCGGCTGTTCACAAAGAGAATCGTCGAGTTGTGTGCGCGAATAATCTCAAGCAGCCGGGGATGAATGGCGTTCCAAATCGAGACGCGTCGCGGAGCCTGCGAAGCTGGCCCACTGGGCAGATATTCCTGCTCTCCCAGGCGCGCCATATCTTCAACCGGAACTTCGATTTTCAACTTTAACCGCTTGCGCGCGCTCGCGTTGACAATCGATACGGGACGATAGCATAGCACCTCTGCATCAGCGCTTTCCGTCGCATCTCCAGTCCATGCCGCCTCAACTCTGTCCGCGTTTGGTCCCTCAGTCTCCAGTCCCTGCGCCTCTACGCCACCCAGAAAGCGCGCCACCTCTTCGAGCGGCCTCTGCGTGGCAGAGAGGCCAATGCGTTGGATGCGCCGCCCGGTCAGCGCCTCAAGCCGCTCCATTGAGAGCGCCAGATGCGCCCCGCGCTTGGTCGGCACCAGCGCATGAATCTCGTCGATGATGACCGTGTCCACGGTCCGCAGCGCCTCGGCGGCCTGCGAGGTAAGCAGCAAATAAAGCGACTCCGGAGTCGTGATCAGAATCTCTGCGGGGTGGCGCGCAAAGCGAGCTCGCTCCCGCTGCGGTGTGTCGCCTGTGCGCACACTGATGCTTGGTTCGCGAAACTCGACACCCATGCGCCGCGCCATGTTGGAGATACCGGCCAGTGGAGAACGCAAGTTTCGCTCCACATCGACGGCCAGCGCCTTCAGAGGCGAGATGTAAACGATGCGGCAGCCGCCCCTTTGACTGTTGATTTCCTTCTGTTCCCTGTTCCCTATTCTCTCGCCGGGGTCCCCAACGACAGGCTTTCGTCGCTGGGGTGGCTGTTCCCTGCCTCCAAGCATCAACCGGTCGAGACACCACAAGAATGCCGTCAGCGTTTTTCCCGTACCAGTCGGCGCCAGGATCAGCGCGCTCTCACCACGTGCGATCACCGGCCAGCCCATCCGCTGCGGCGCGGTCGGTGCGTCAAAGACAGCGCGAAACCACTCCGCCGTCACCGGATGAAAACAAGCGAATGGATCGGCTTCAGAAGCCGGGTTGGCGCAAGACTCGGATTTGGGCCGGTCCGGGAACATCTAAGCTTCAGAATAGCGCGGAAACCGGCGAAGAGGAAGCGAAAACACAAAAGGGCGAAGTCATGGTCCGCAGAATGAAGGTGAACGTACGTTGCCCCGCGTCAGGAACCTATTGAGGCAACTTTGTCGCGGGTCTGTTCGCGTCGTTGAAGTCCTTGTGGCTCAGCAGTCTATACTCGCCATCTTTGAATCGGTAGATCTCCGTCCAGTTCTCCGGCTTCAAATGAGTGTCGTCCTCACGGTAGTTGCCTCTCGAAATGGCCTCGATATCGTAATAGTCTCCGGAATTGGCGTCGTTGGCGTCGAAGAACTTGAATGTTGCCGACGAATCACAATGGAGATCACACCCATCCCCATAGTTTTGTTTGATCGTTACGCTCCACACTTCAGCGACAGTCCCGCCAAGGGGCGCAAGCAATACCTTGAAAGACGCGTAGTTTCCGTGCGTCAGGTCATCAGCCGACAGCATCAAGCCATGTTTTTCCGGCCCAATCTGCACAAGCTCAATCGCCGGAGGATCGCCATATCCGCTGAAAGCTCCGACGGCGGCATTAGCGCTTTGCAGGACCCAATGCTTTGATTGCCACGCAAAAACGCCCACCCCGATCGCTGGCCTGCAGAGATGACATTGAAATAATCCTTGCCAGGAGGCGTCATTCGGTTTTGCGCTTGCAGCCAAATAGATCTTCTTCGTGCCGTCCTCGACAACCTCTGACATCAACAAGACAGAAACGGAGACGGTCTTAAATTCGTCCGAGCATGGCCACACGGGTATTTCTCGATCCTTATCGCAAACCCACTGCGCCTGCGCGGTCTTCTTCCCCTCATCGTATTGGCTGTAAATTTGCTTCAGCGCCTCGTCCTGCGACAAGGGCTCCTGCGCTCGCAAAGCACCAGCGGCGCTAAAACACATCAGGAAACAAATCAGCGTCTTCATTTTTTCATCGCCCAATCATCGAACCTTCCCTGGAAACTGCCCATGGTAGCATGGGCGGCCCTGTACCATGAAGTTGCCGGAGATGCCATGCGAGACCATCTGGCTACACTGCTCGACGACTTCCGCCGCTTCGACCGCCAGATTGCGGTGGTCCGCTTCCAGGGCATCCGGCGGCGGGCAACCAGCTATGGAGAGATTGCTCGGCTGGCGGGGCGGTTCGCCACATTGCTCGCCGGGCGGGGCATCGGGCCGGGAGACCGGGTCCTGCTCTGGGGAGAAAACAGCGCGGAGTGGATCGCGGCCTTCCATGGCTGCATCCTGCGCGGCGTGATGGCGGTGCCGCTCGACGCCTATGGATCCCCCGAGTTTGCCGCGCGCGTGGCAACCGACGTGCGCCCCAAACTCGCTGTCGGCGACAGCTTGCTCCTGCGTCAGTTGCCCACGGAATATCCACAACTCACCTTTGAGAACTGGCCCGACGCGCTGCCCGCGGAGCAAGCCGCGCCGGTCGAAGGGCTTTCGCGCGAGACACCGCTCCAGATTCTTTTCACCTCCGGCACTACCGGCGATCCCAAGGGCGTCGTGCTCACCCACGGCAACGTGCTGGCCAGCATCGAGCCGATCGAAAAGGGAGCTCAGCCCTATCTTCCCTATGAGCGGTTGGTGCATCCGCTGCGCTTTCTCGAGACGCTGCCGTTGAGTCATGTCTTCGGCCAGATGATGGGACTCTGGGTTCCGGCTATCTTTGCCGCCGAAGTGCATTTTGAGAATCGTCTGGTGGCGGCGCGGCTGATCCAGACAATCAAGTCCGAACGCATCAGCGTACTGGCAGCGGTGCCGCGCGTCATGGCACTCTTGAAGACTCATCTCGAAACCAGCCTGCCTGGCCTTTCGGAGCGACTGGCCGCGTCGGAGACGAAGATTGGAGCGATGAGGCGCTGGGTGCGATTCCGCGACGTTCACGCCGAGTTTGGGCTGAAGTTCTGGGCGCTGGTCTCGGGCGGGGGCGCTCTGGCCGGGCCGCTGGAGCAGTTCTGGAACCGCTTGGGATTTGTGGTAGTGCAAGGCTACGGAATGACCGAGACAGCGGCGATCGTCACCCTCAACCACCCCTTCCACGTGGCCAGCGGAACGATCGGCAAGCCTCTGCCGGGACGCGAAGTGAAACTGGGGCCTGACGGCGAGGTGCTGGTGCGGGGCGCAATGATCTCACGCGCCTCCTGGTCGGGCGGGGAGTTGAAACCGCGCCAGGATGAGTGGCTGGCCACCGGCGATCTGGCTGAGACAGTTGGTGGCGGCGAACTTCGATTCCTGGGGCGCAAGAGCGAGGTAATCGTGACCGCTGCCGGGGTGAATCTGCACCCCGAGGATCTGGAGGCGGCTATCGAACAGGAGCCGGGCGTCGTGGCCTGCGCGGTGGTGGCGATGGAGACTGCATCCGGTCCAGAACCTTGCGCTGTACTGGCATTTCGCGGCACTGCGCAGCAGGCTGCTTCGGCAATAGAGCACGCCAACCGGAGGCTGCCGGAGTTTCAGCGCCTGAGTCGCTGGAAGCTTTGGCCGGAGCCCGACCTTCCTCGTACCTCGACAGGCAAGGTGAGACGCGGTGCTGTGGCGGCCTGGCTTGTCGAAATACAGGCCGGAGCTTCGACAGCGAACGCGAATGAATCGAATGGAGCCGGCCGATCAGCATCTTCGGCCGACTGGCTGCTTACGCTCGTTCTTTCGATCTCCGGCGAGACGCCCAGCGATACAGGAGATCAACTTAGGTTGACCGAAGATCTGCACATGGACAGCCTGGGGCGTGTGCAATTGGCGGCCGCTCTCGAAGAGCGTCTTGGGATCGCGCCCGA
>JBEKOA010000172.1:0-9950 GCA_049522255.1 Occallatibacter sp. | reverse complement strand
CCGCCTGGGCCGACGTTGGGCTCGCCGAAGGGGACAACTGCTATTGAAATGAGCGCGCAGCCGAGCGCGATAATCGGAGCCATCAGATAGAGAGGCCGATAAACGCCGGTGGGAATGATGTCTTCTTTGAGAAACGACTTCGCACCATCGACCAGCGGCTGTAGCAGTCCGAATGGACCCACGCGGCTCGGCCCCCAGCGATTCTGGATGCGGCCGACGAGCTTGCGTTCCAGCAGCACAGTGTAGGCGACTGCCAAGAGCATCACCACCGTCACCACGGCCACCTTCAATAAGCTCCACAGCAAAAACTGCAAAATCGTCACGTGCCTTCAGCCTCGTCTTATTCCAAAACCCTTGGGTGCCCCACCCTCGCCGCGTCTCTGTTTTGGCGGCTAGGCTGGGAAACCATGAACCGCTATCAGCGTCTTTCGTAAGGTCACAGCACCTTCAACCCGCCAAATCGCGCCTGATGCAATTTAAGTTCCTTGAGCGCCGGACTGTGCTCGCCCATCGTTCCCGAAGTAAACAATCCATTGTGAACGGCTACAACAACTCCATGCCCATTCGAAGCAGTCGCAGTCAAATCCGTCACCGGCACAAAGCCTGGCTCGGTCGGCACATCGTTCCCGCCGAAGAGATTCACGCGATCCAGAGCGTAGCCCGGAACCAGCCGGGCAATCTCATCGAGCACCGCCAGTGGATCGAGGGGGCTCAGTTTTGGCTCCAATCCATTGGCCGCCAGCCATACCGCGTGCCTGTCCGCCTCGCCTGCCTGTGCGCCGCGCGATTGTCCGAGGTCTGCCGTCATGCCCCCCATTCCGAAGGGAACCAGTGTCTTCACGTCCACGCCCATTGCGCCGGCCAGCCGCACAAGAATCTCAAAGTCCGTCTTGACGCCGGCGCGATCCGCGGCCTTCTTCACCAGCTGCACATCGCCAAAACAATTCGTCACCGTGCCGGTCTTTTCGTAGAGGCTGGCAGACGGCAGCACCACATCGGCCAGGGTAGCGGTTCTTGTAAGGAAGATGTCCTGCACGATAACAAAGGTGTTCTTCAGCGTCGCCGGATCCACGCCCAACTTCGCCACTGGGTCCGAGCCAACGACCAGTAATGCGCCCAGTTCTTTCTTTGCCGCCGCCTCGAAGATCTCCTGGAGCGGCTTGCCTGGAGTTGCCGGCATCCCTGCGTATTCCTCCGCAAAGGCGACCGGCGCAGCCATCGGAAGATAACCCGGCAGCAGGTCCGGCAGCAGCCCCATATCTGCCGCGCCGCGGGAGTTCGCGTAATCGCCGAGGTACGCAAAGCGCACATTGGAGCGCTCCAGACCCCATGCGACAAGTCCCTCAAGCAAAGCGCCGCTGAACTCCGCGCCGAAGACCACCAGCAGAGACTCCTCGGCCAGCAGAGCTTCGCGAAACTCCGGCTTGCCGATTGCCGCATCGCTCCCATTTAGATAAGCGGTCAGGGCAGAGTAGCCATCTGCCGGAAGCCGCATCGTAGCTTTGGCCTGCCGCTCCAGTTTGATAGCCTTCGTGTTGGCGATGTAAAGCCGGCCGCGATTCAGCCGCACATTGGTGCGCAGATTCCACGCCAGCAGCGGATGCTCCTCGGTAGGATTGCCACCAATGAGAAGCACAGCAGGCGCTGTTGCCATTTCACGCAAACTGGCGGCCCGCTCCTTGCGCCCGGCCATCGCCCGCGCAAAGGCCGCATAATCCGCGGTCCGCTCGTGGTCGATATTGTTGGTCTTGAGTATCGTCCGCGCAAACTTCTGCAGCAGGTAATTCTCTTCGTTGGTGCTCTGGTTTGATCCGATGACTCCAATCGCCGCGCCGCCGCGCGTGTCGCGCATCTCTTTGAAGATGCCAGCAGCCAGCCGCAGCGCACGATCCCATGTAGCCGGTTCCAGCTTGCCGTCGGCGTTGCGGACCAACGGCTTGGTCAGGCGCTCCGGGCTATCCACAAAGTCGAATCCGAATCGCCCCTTGGCGCAGAGAAAGTCGCCGTTGATACCGCTCTTGTCGCGGTTGTCGGCGCGGACGATCTCCGAGCCGTCGTTCGCCTGCCGCACGCCCAGTGTCACCTTGCAGCCGTCGGCGCAATGTGTGCAAACCGTCGCCACATGATTCATCTCCCACGGCCGCGTCTTGTAGCGATAGCTGCCGCTCGTCAGCGCGCCAACCGGGCAGACGTCGATGCACATGCCACACTGCTCGCAGTCCAGATGATCTCCGCCGTTGGGCGCGATCGTCGAATGCACGCCGCGACCCTGCACCCCCAGCGCCCACACATCCATGCCCTCGCCGCACATGCGGATGCAGCGGTAACAGAGAATGCAGCGGGGCCGGTCAAAGAAGACAGCAGGCGACCACTGCTGCTCTTCTCTATGTTGTTTGGCCTCGGCGTAGAGGCTCTCGCCCGCGCCGTACTTGAAGGTCATATCCTGCAATTCGCACTCGCCGCCCGCATCGCAGACCGGGCAATCGAGCGGATGGTTGCCCAACAGTAATTCAATCGTCGCCTTGCGTGCCTGGGCAATTTCCTCAGACTCAGTAATAAAAACCTGCCCCTCGGCGACCGTTGTCGTGCATGCCGTCTGAAGCTTGGGCACCTTCTCCTGGCGCACCACGCACATGCGGCAGGCAGCCTGCAAACTCAGTCCAGGGTAGTAGCAGAAGGCCGGAATCTCGATGCCCGCTTTACGGCAAGCGTCGATCAGCAGCGTCCCCGCGGGAGCCGTCAGCTTCTTTCCATCGACGATGAAGGTTACGTCTGCCATTAGTCTCCAGCGTTGCTAAACCAAGGCTAAATGCACCTTTTTCGCAAACGGGCAAGGCTTCCCGTTCAAATGCTCTTCAAACTCTTTGCGAAACTTCTTCACAAATCCCAGCGTTGGCATTGCCGCCGCATCGCCCAGCGGGCAAAACGTCCGGCCCATCATGTTCTCGGCCAGGTACTGCATGTTGTCGATGTCCTTGGCCTCGCCAAATCCCGCGTGAAAGCGCGTTAGCGACTTCTTCAGCCAATCCGTTCCTTCGCGGCAGGGAATGCACCACCCGCAGCTTTCGTGCTGATAAAAGCTGATCGTCCGCAGCGCAAACTCCACAATACAGGTCCGGTCGTCGATCACCACCACGGCGCCCGAGCCAAGCATCGATCCGGCCTTGCCCACCTGGTCGAAGTCCATGCCGATGTCGATCTCCTCAGGCAGCAGGACCGGCGTCGAAGAGCCACCGGGCACGACAGCCTTCAATCCGCGTCCACCGCGCACGCCGCCCGCCACCTCATAGATCATCTTTTTCAGGTTGTAACCCATCGGTAGTTCGTAGACTCCGGGCCGCTCCACATGGCCGCTGATCCCGAACAGTCTTGTCCCGCCGTTGCGCGCCGAACCTGCAGCCGCATAAGCCGCCGCGCCCATCGTGATTACATGCGGCACGGTTGCGATGGTCTCGGCGTTGTTTATCACTGTCGGACCGCCGTAGAGACCGACGACGGCCGGGAAGGGAGGCTTGATCCGCGGCACTCCGCGCTTGCCTTCCAGCGACTCCATGAGCGCCGACTCCTCACCGACCTCATAAGCACCTGCGCCAGTCTGCGTGATGATTTGAAACTCTGTATCTGACCCATGGATGTTTTTGCCGAGAAAGCCGCGCGCGTAGGCATCAGCCACGGCCATTTCCATAATTTCGAGCAGATACCTATATTCGCCGCGCAGATAGATGAAGCCCAGTTTCGCGCCGATGGCCAGCCCGGCAATGATCGTGCCTTCAATCACCGCATGAGGATCGTGCAGAAAGATCAAATGGTCCTTGCAAGTACCGGGCTCGCTCTCGTCGCCGTTGACTAAGACATATTTGGGCTTGGCAGATTGCTTGGGTACGAACGACCACTTCAAGCCGGTCGGAAATCCCGCTCCGCCGCGCCCCCGCAGGCCCGAGGCCTTCATCTCATTAATGATCCAGTCGGCACCCTGATCGAGACACTTCTTCGCAGCCACATAGCCGCCCAGTTCGAGATAGCGCTCGATCTTTGCCGCGCTCTGGCCGAAACGCCGGGTGACAATTTTCACCTCATCGGGGTGCGAGACGAGCCTAGGCATGGGGTGCCTTCCCTGCGGCCAATGATCTTCCGCGGTAGCCAGCCAGAATGCCCGGCACGTGATTGGGGCTCAGCTCTTCATGGAATTCGTAGTTCACCTGGATGGCAGGTGCCCAGCAGCAGGCCCCGATGCACTCGACCTCTTCGAGCGAAAACACTCCATCGGGAGTAACTCCCTTGTCTCCGATTCCTAACTCCCGCTGAAAACGCTCGTAAAGCTCATAGCCGCCGCGCAACATGCAACTGATGTTCGTGCAAACCTGCACGTTATACTTGCCCGCGGGCTTGAATCGCAGCATCGAGTAGTAACTGGCAACGTTGCGAACATCCAACTCGGTAACTCCGATCCGCGCCGCAACCTCTGCAATCACAGCGTCCGACAAGTAGCCGACTTCATCCTGCGCATAGAGCAGCATGGGAACCAGCGCCGAGCGGCGCAGCGGATACCTCTCGACCAGCGCATCAAAGCGCGCGGCCAGCTTGGGAGAAAACACAGTCATCGTTTCATCGCCCATTCCATCGACTCCCATGTCCACGGTCCAGTCAAATTGCGATCAATTGAATTTGCCGGCGAGAACGCCCCCGATAATATCCGCGGCAACCTCCTCAGGGCCGAATGCGATGGTTCGCAACTGTGACCCTTCGACCGCAAGTACCTCTCGGCAACTCTCCTCTTGCTTGCAAAGATACTCTCTTCGCGAGATTTCATATCCATTTGGAGGGCCGCTGATCACGGCTGTGATTCGACATCCTCCTTTCATAATCCCACGTCCCACCCTGCACAATGAATCTGTCCCGTACGTGAGAAGAATCTCGTCATCGAGGCTTGGTAAATGGATACGATCGAAGATCGGAGCCTTCCTCTTGCGCAGTTCCACATTCACCTTGTTCATCTCCTCGAAAAGATGCGCCGTCACTCTCTGAAAAAATGTGCACGGCTCTGCTCTCAGTTCTTTGTGCTTTGCGACGACCGAACGATCAACAATATCCTTCAGCTTTGCTATATCCGCCAGCTTTGCGTAATCGGTCATCAACACACCTCATCTGTCGATCTCGCCCAGCACAATATCGATCGATCCGATCACAGCCACAACATCCGCCAGCATCCGCCCCTTGCACATCGTCTCCACCGCCTGCAACGTGGCAAACGATGGGTTGCGCATGTGAACGCGATACGGCTTGGCCGTGCCGTCGGAGACCACATAATAGCCCATCTGCCCGCGCGGCGACTCAATGCCCTGATATACCTCGCCCGCCGGGACCGCAAACCCCTCGGTCACAATCTTGAAGTGATGGATCAACGCCTCCATCTGCGTCTTCATCTTCTCGCGGTCAGGCAACACAATCTTCGGCGCGTCGGCCTTGATCAGTCCTTCGGGCATCCCGTCCAGCGCCTGCTGAATCATCTTTACGCTCTCGCGCATTTCGATGAGCCGGATCAGATAGCGCGCCCAGCAATCGCCCTCGGTCGCGATGGGTACTTGGAACTGAAACTTCTCATATCCGGAATAAGGCATATCACGGCGCAGATCAAAATCAACTCCCGACCCGCGCATATTCGGCCCGGTCACGCCCAGCGCGATGGCGTCGGCGGCCGACAAAATCCCCACACCCTTCAGCCGGTTGCGGAAGATCGGATTGCCGGTGAGCAGATTTGAGTATTCGTCGATCTTCTCCGGAAAAGTCTTGATAAATCCCTGCACGCGCTCGAAGAAGTCCAGCGGCGGCTCCATGGCCAGCCCGCCAATGCGGATGTAGCTGGTCATCATTCGCTGGCCGGCAAGGCCTTCGAAGATGCGCAGAATTTCTTCGCGCTCGCGGAAGGTGTAAAGAAAAACCGTCAGCGCGCCAATGTCCATGGCGTGCGTGCCCAGCCAGATCAGGTGCGAGTTCAGGCGTGTCAGCTCGGCCAGCAGCACGCGCAGCCACTGCGCCTTCTCGGGAATCTCCAACCCCAACAGCCGCTCGACGGCCAGGCAATAACAGAGGTTGTTGGCCATGGGGCTCAGGTAGTCCAGCCGGTCGGTCAACGGGACAATCTGGTGATAGAACTTGGCCTCGCAGGTCTTTTCGATGCCGGTGTGCAGGTAGCCAATCTCCGGTTGGAGGCGAACAACGATCTCGCCGTCAATCTCCACCACCAGGCGCAGAACGCCGTGCATGGCGGGGTGCTGTGGCCCCATATTCAGAATCATGTGCTGATCATGCGCGCCCCTGGCAGCCGGTGCTTCCAAAATAGGGGTTCCAATCTGGCTGGGTGTGCTCGAATTCATCAGCGATACCCCTCTACCGGATAGTCCTTGCGCAGCGGATGGCCCTGCCACTCATCGGGCATCATGATGCGGCGCAGGTTGGGATGCCCCTCAAAAATTATTCCGAAAAGGTCGAAGACCTCGCGCTCATAAAAATTTGCAGCTGGCCAGACGGATGTGATGCTCTCGACCGACGGCGCGTCGCCCGTCACCAGCACACGCAGCCGGATGCGCTCCTTATAGGTGTGCGAAACGATGTGATAGCTCAATTGGAAGCGAGGCGTGGAAGGAAACCAGTCCACTGCGGTCACGTCCTCGAAGAAGTTGTAGCCTGCCGCTTGCACGGTGGCTGCCGCTGAACGAATCTGCCCGGCGGCGATGGTCAGCGTGAGCTCGCCCCGGTCAAACTTTGCGTCCAGCAGAGCGTCGGAATTCCAGGCGAGAATGGCCTTCACCGCGGGATGACCGGGTAGTTCCTCCAGCACGGCCGCCTTGCCTATCAATGTCTTTATTTCGGCCATCTCAGAGATCCGCCTTATCCTGGCTCCAATTCAGGATGCCTTTACGCACAATATAGTAGAGCCCCACTGCCACAAAACCCAGATAGACCACCATCTCCCAGAAGCCGAAAAGCCGCATACCGGTGATTCCTGGCAGCTTGCGATAGATCACTGCCCAGGGCATCATGAACACCGCTTCCACGTCGAACAGAATGAACAGCATCGCCACCATATAGAAGCGCACGCTGAAGCGGCTGCGGGCATCGCCCACGGCCACAATCCCGCATTCGTAGGGGGCCAGCTTGACCGGCGTGTTGCGGTGCCGCCCGATGAACCAGGAAGCGACCACCATAATCAATCCAGTTCCAAACGCTGCAAGAATTTGCAGGAACAGCGCTAGATATTGCCAGTGGTAAGGGATCATGGCCGCCCAGTCCAGGAAATTACACCCGCTCCAGGAAGCCGAAAACTGCTTCTTAGCAACAGGATGCTGGTTTGAGATTAGGTTTTCAGCCTCGTTCCGTCAAGGCAGTCCGTCACCTGTGAAGGGTGAAGTGAGGGGGGACAGAAGAGCAAGGCGAGGCAAATTGGCCACGCCACGCTCCATGAGCTGCCTTTTGCAGATAATTATCTGGTTTTATGAGACGCTGGCTTTGAATCTGCCGATCTTGCTTGGCATGGTGCGGCCATGTCAGGAGTTCCAGGGCATAGCCGTTGTATGCCGGGATTCGGAACAGCTTCATTTCATGCTCCATTTTTTAACTCATAAGTAGAGTTGTGACGAGTGAACGGCGTTCACGTGATTAGCATCACTTCAATTCCAGAATGGGCACGTTAACATTCAACGTCCAATCATGGGAATCGGTACGTTCGTCATCTGAAAAATTGGTGTGCCCAGCCGAAGAACAGAGTGAGGATAAAAGCATGGCAGCTACCACGACTACCGGTTTCATGATCCCTGACTCTGCGATAGCGGTCCCCATCGCGAGTGTACGCACCAATCGACGCCGCAAAATTACTCCGCAGGCTGGCCGCGCGCTGGAAATCCTTGCCCACGCCATCGAATACCTTACGGACGAGTTTGTGCATTCGGGCCTCACGTTTTCCGCAAAAAATGAACAGTTGAAGGCCGTGCAGTTGCTCATGGCGCTCAATCGCCAGGTCTATTTCGAGTGCCCTGAAGTGCCAAGCTTCAGCGAGCGCTGCCGGGCGTTGCTGCATCTTCACGAGGCGTAGCCCCACTCATAATCGTTGTCATCAAGTGCGCCTGAGTTTTCCCAGCAACATCTGAAACCTTGTCTCGACCTGCGCCTGATGCGATAAACTCTGCCCTGTATGCAGAACAAAAAAATTCGAGCCTGGAAGTTATGGGCTGCGGCTGTTCTCTCCGCATGCCTGCTGGAATTGCCTTTTCCGCTGGCCGGGCCGTTGCCTGTTTGGCGGTCGATTTTTGCCTGGGTTGGCTTGGTTCCGCTGCTGTGGGCGATTCTGTCGCCAGCCTGTACGGATGAGCCGCGCCCCCTGCGCCGCGGTTTTCTGCTCGGCTATCTCTGCGGCGTGTTGTGGTACATGGGCAACTGTTACTGGGTCCGCGACACCATGCTCCACTACGGCGATATGCCTATGGGCGCGCCAACCTTACTGCTCATCGGTTACAGCCTGGTGCTGGGAACGTACTTTGGTCTTTTCGCATTGGGCCTCGTGCTGGTGCGCCGGGCCACAGGCAGCACGCGGCTGGCGCTGGCTTTTGCGCCGGTTCTCTGGACCGCGCTGGAGCTGGCCGCCTCGCGCATTACCTCCGTTCCCTGGGACCAACTGGGCTACTCGCAAGTGGATAACGCCCTGGTCAACCTGCTTGCTCCCTGGACCGGCGTTTACGGCATCAGCTTTGTGCTGGTAGGCGTCAATGCGCTCCTCACAGGCGGGCTGATGCTGGAGTCTCGCCCGCATATCGGGCATAGAGACCGGATCATTTTGCGTGTAACTGGAGTGCTGCTGATGATGGCGGGCGCGGCCGGGGTTTCGATCCCGCCTCCCCAGCCTTTTCCCACAGCCACCGCCGTCCTCATCCAGCCCAATCTCGACGTGGCCTCAGAAAATGCGTGGTCGCGCCCCGGCGAGTGGGACCGTAACATCGCCGAGTTCAGGCGGCTGGCCGGCGAACAATGTAAAACCTACATCGCCGGAATCCCGCAAACAGGAGCACCGCAAGGCGAGATCATCTGCCCGCCTAACGCCACACATCCTGACCTGGTCGTTTGGCCGGAGTCGCCCGCGCCCTTCGTCGAGGGCGATGTCCGATTTCAGCAGGCGCTCGTTTCCATCGCCCAAGAGGCGCAGGCTCCGCTGGTGGTGGGCTCCATCGGCATGGATTTTTCGGCGGAAGATCATATCTGGCGCGATTACAACTCCGCTCTGGTGGTCTCTGTCACCGGCACACGCGTAGGCCGTTACGACAAAATCCACCTCGTCCCCTTCGGCGAGTACATTCCCTACAAAGAGCTGCTCTTCTTCGCCCATAAGCTGACCGGCCAGGTCTCCAACTTCTCGCGCGGCACGGAGCGCAAGGTCTTCATTCTGCCCGGCAGCAACGGAGAGCGCCACCGCTACGGCGTCTTCATCTGCTATGAGTCGGTCTTTGCCGACGAGGTGCGCCACTTCGCGCAACTGGGCGCAGAGGTGCTGGTCAACATCAGCGACGACGGCTGGTACGGCGACACCAGCGCCCCCTGGCAGCACCTGAACATGGCGCGCATGAGGGCCATCGAAAACCGCCGCTGGATTCTGCGCGACACCAACAACGGCATCACAGCAGTCATCGACCCCTACGGCCGCGTCCGTCAGAGCATCCCCCGCCACCAGACCGACGCGCTGCCCGCGCAGTTCGCCTTCCGCAGCGATGTCACCTTCTACACCGCTCACGGCGACCTCTTCGGATGGCTGTGTGTCATACTGAGCTTAGGCGTTATCGGTTGGGCGGGCAGAAAATTACTGCGTCAGGCCATCGCCTCATAGTTCAAATCAAGTCAGGTCTTAAGAGCCAAGCCATGTCGTTGAACGATCTCGAATTCGCTTATGCTCCCGTGCGCGACCAAGT
>JBEKOA010000171.1:0-9997 GCA_049522255.1 Occallatibacter sp. | reverse complement strand
CCGCAACTTCCGCGGCGTCAAGCGCAAGATGAGCAATTTTCCGCTCCGACCCCGACACGGTAAGCCCATGCCTTCGATTGACATCAAAAAAGCCATTAGGATTATTAAGTGAACAGTATTACATTTTAAGTGGATTTCGCATCGTCCCTACGGGACGGGGAGCTTTGGTTGAACTCCTACCCAGGACTGCGCTGCGCATGTTCTTCCACGCCGCGAGCTAAGACCTGTCCGTGGGGACCCCGGTCCTGGGCTATCATCCGTTCTCCCTCCGGGAGAAAGCGCGCCGACTGGTTTCATCCGCCGCGGATCGGCGAACGTCGGTTGGAGGGCTGATACACGGCCCGTTCGAAGGATGCGCCTCGCCTATTTCGCCACCGTCAGCTTGACCACGGTGCTTTGATCCACGCGTTCGCCGGTGAGGGGTTCCTGCGCGATCACGGCTCCCGGCCTGACTGGAAGCGTGGGGGACGCAAGGCCGACGCCGATCGGCGCCACCGGCACGTCGACAAGACTAGTTGTGGACTGAATGCCGACGCTGGAGAGTTCAGCCTGCGCGCTGACGACGGGCAGGGCGGTCAGGTCGGGCATGACAAAGCCGTCGGGAGCATCGTCGCTGGCGGCGGCGACAAGAAGATTAATGCTGGGCCGGGCGATGCCCTGGGCATGCGCCGGCGGGTCCTGCGAGAGCACCGTTCCATCGGCCGCTCCTGGCCAGGGCAGCCGCGCCGTCACGCCCACCTCAAGACCCTCGTGCCGCAGCCGCAGGGCCGCGACGCGCTCCTCCTGGCCCACGGTCTCAGGCACTTCAACTTTTTGCGGCCCGAGGCTCTCTGAGACGCGCACGCGCCACTCACGCCGCACCACGGCTCCCGGCTCGGGCGACTGCGTAAGGATGTGCCCGGCGGCCACATCGCCGGAGTAGTAGCGGTTGTCCACGTCCAGATCGAGGCCGAGGCCGGAGGTCTGACTGCGCGCCTCGGCCACGGTCATCCCCTTGAGCGCGGGCACCTGCACCTCGGCGCCGTGAATCGCGAGGTGCATGGTGGCGATGGCCGATAGCAGCGCCACGGCTACCAGCAGCATCACCAGCGAGCCGATCTGGAAGAAGTTGATGACGTGGCGTTTCATGGGTTGGTCTCCTCGTGAACTACATAAGGACGGTCGTTGGGGACCGGGTCTTCCGTTCCAACGACAAAGACAGGCCGGTGAAGCCGCGCCCATTCAATGCAGCAGACAATCCCCATTTACATTCCCCATCCTGGCCACCTATCGCAGGTTATCTGTCACTGGTTCTGGGTGGATGGTTACCCGGTAGACCTCCGGGCACTCCAGCTTAAAGCGGTCTTCGAGGGCGGTGATGACTTCGTGGACGCGGCGCATGGATAGGTCATCGGGCAGGGTGCAGTGGCAGGAGAGATGGATGTGCTCGCCGGTGCGGCCGACGATGATCTCATGGACATCGATAATCTCAGGCAACTGTGCGGCGGTGGCTGACATCGCCTGCTCGATGCGGCGATTTTCTTCAACCATCTCTTCCGGCTGTTCAATTGTCGCCGGCTCGCTCTCGATGTGGGTCAGCACACCGTCGATCTCCGGCACTTCGCGCAGGATCTCTGACTCAAGGGAGCAGACAAAGTCGTGCGCTTTGAGCAGCGGCTGCTCTTCGGCGAGTTCGAGATGCTGCTCGACGCGCAGGCGTCCCTGGTGGGATTGGACGCTGAGTTCATGCACGCTGACGTTGTTGCGCGCGGCGACGGCCCTGACGCGATCAAAGATGCTCTCGGCGCGGGCCTGGCGCGGGACGGTATGAATGACGACGTCGGCCTCGGGCAACGTGCGATGCACCGCTTCGGTGGCGGCTTGCACCAGTTCGCCGGTGTGCTCAAAGGTGAAGCGTCTGGGCAGGGCGAGTGTGAGGTCGGCGAAGTAGCTGGCTCCGGCGCGGCGCACGCGAGCTTGTTCGACGGAGAGAACGCCGGGCACGCGTGTTACATCTTCGATGAGGCGCAGGCGCGTTTCGGCGGGAATCTGATCGAGCAGGACATCGATCGCTTCGCGGCCCAGACGCACGGTGAGGCGCAGAATCAGCAGCGAGACAACAACCGCGGCGAGAGGGTCGGCGAAGCGCAGCAATACAATGCCAAAACGCATGCCTACCCAACTGGCGCCGAGGCCCGTTAGCACGGCCAGCGACGACCAGATGTCCGAGGCGAAATGAAATGCGTCGGTGGCAAGCGCGGAGGAGCCAGTGCGGTCGGCCACAGCCTTCAAACGCCGTGAGCGCCAGAAGTCGACCGCAATGGAGCAGAGCACCACAGCGACCGGCCAGCCAAGGTTCTGCAATTCCCTCCCGTGATGGAGGATGCGCTGAATCGCCTCCCAGATGATCCATGCGCTGGAGACGGCCATGAGAAGAACTTCGCCAAAGGAGGAGAAGTTTTCAAACTTGCCGTGGCCGTACGTGTGATCTTCGTCGGCCGGGCGATCGCTGACCTGCACAGAGAAAAAGGTGAGCGTGGAGCCTACCAGATCGAGGCCGGAGTGGGCTGCGTCGGAAAGGACTCCGAGCGAGCCGGAGAGCAGGCCCGCCGCCAGCTTCAACAGCGTCATCGCGGCGGCGGCAAGCATGGAGTGCAGCGCCACCCGCCGCTTTTCAGCGGAGAAGCCAGCGATAATTGCGGCGGAAGGAGCCATGGTTCTCTTAGGCTACAGCGGCACGCCGCGCCGTGTACAACCCGGCGATGCCAAAGGTGTAGGGCGTCCAGGCAACTTGCATGTAGCCGTCGGCAGCCATCATGCCCAGCATTGCAGCGGGCGGCGGAAAGTTGCCTACCGATGTGGGCAGGTAGTTGTATGCACCTGCATTGCCACAGACGGCGCGCCCGATGGCCGGGAGCACGCGGCGAAAGTAAACGGCATAGGCCTTGCCGATTAGACCGCCAGGTTCGCTGAACTCAAGAATGCCCAACTGACCGCCGGGCTTGAGCACGCGATGGAACTCTCGCAGGCCGGCCTCGTAGTTGGCCAGATTGCGGAAGCCGAAGGCCGAGACGATCAGGTCCAGCGACGCCGATCGAAGCGGCAAATGGAGCGCGTCGGCTTCGATGGGAACTGCCCCGGATTTGGCGAATTTTTTTGCTCCTCGATCCAACATATTTCGGGAGAAATCAGCCGCGAGAATCGGCCGCGCGCCCGGCGGACGATGCTTCAGCAGTGCCATGGTCATGTCGCCGGTTCCGCAGCAGATGTCGAGAATGGCTGCATCGGGATTGGCTAGAGTCTCACGAAAGCGCCGCGCCGCGCGCCACCACCAGAGCCGGTCTACATTGGCCGAGAGCACGTGGTTCAGCAGGTCGTATCTGGGCGCAATCGCGTCGAACATCTGCCGCACGGTCTGAGCCGCGCTGGCTTCGTCGTTTGCTCCGGGCGGTTTGGCTCCGGTGGTGGGCATCTATGCCTGCGACCGGCCGGCCTGCACCAGCATATAACCTGCCGCGGCCTCCAACTCGGCCGGTGTTACGTCTTCCACTACGCCTGCGTCGCCGATGCCGATGGGAAGGATGAAGCGTCTGACTCCGCCGATGTTCTTCTTATCGCCGCCGGTGGCTGCAACCACCTTCGCCGGACGCAGCTTCAGCACAGGCAGCGGGCCGTAGAGATGAACCAGCTTTTCAAGCCGGTCAAATTGGCTGCTTGAGATTGTGCCCCTCCGGCGTGCGAGATGGAGCGCTGCGATCATGCCCCAGCCGATCGCCTCGCCGTGCAGCAGCGACTTGTAGCTGGTGGCTTGTTCGAGCGCGTGGCCTACGGTGTGGCCGAAGTTGAGAATCATGCGCAGGCCGCTCTCGCGCTCGTCCTGATTCACTACGCCGGCCTTCATGCGAATCGAGGCAGCGATCACCTTTTCGAGAGCCTTGGGGTTGCGGCCCAGCACCTCGGCGGCGTGCTCCTCCATGAAGCGCACCAGCGCGCGGTCGCGGATGATTCCAGCCTTTACGCTCTCCATCAGCCCGGCGCGCAGTTCGCGGTCTGAGAGCGTTCCCAAGAGGCCGATGTCGGCAAAGACGGCCAGCGGCTGATGAAAGCTGCCGACGAGATTCTTGCCTTCGGGCAGATTGACGCCCGTCTTGCCGCCGACCGACGAATCAACCTGTGCGAGGAAGGTCGTTGGAACCTGAATATAAGGGATTCCGCGCATGAAGATTGCGGCCACAAAACCGCCCACGTCGCCCACAATTCCACCGCCGAAGGCAATCAGCAGGCTCCCGCGATCTCCACCGGCCTGGGCCATTTGCCGCAACAACTTCTCGACGCTGGCCAGAGTTTTTTGTTCCTCGCCGGGGGGAAGGAAGAGGGCAATCGGCGGCTCGGCGAAGGAAGACAGAAATCTCTCGCTCCACAGTGCCCAGATGGGCGCCGAGGTCAGCACAAAGACTCGCCGCGGCAGCTTGCCGTGAACCCGCTCGATGCGCGGCGCCAGCGATTCAAGCAGCCCGCTGCCCGCCACTACGTTGTATTTCTCCGAAGATGTCTCGACTCGTATCGTCTGCACGGTACTTCTAATCCTAAACTGTATCGCTGCCGATTACCGCTCCGAGGTGCAGTCATGAGTCATCGGCCAGGAGGTGAGGTGGTCCATCTTTCGATCCGACTCCAACTGCGCTTTGGTCTTGACGTCTTCAGTGACTTTGAGATGTTTCAGGTCCAGGCGAGCAATCTGCACTGTCTTCTGGCTTGGATCTGGTGACTGGCCCGTCTCGTCGTCCTCCGTAAAGTAGTAGCCAACTCGATCCAGGTACAAATCGGCAACTGCCGGAAGTTTTTCCTTCTCGCCGTCGATCACCAACTTGCGAATCCGCAAATCGAATACAAACATCGAAGCATAGTCAGAATCATGTGCGCCAATAAGGTAGCGTTTGTCCGGTGTCAGAGAGAACGTGCCCCCTGGGATGTCGGTGAGGCTTCCATCTTTGCCAACGAGCAATAGTCTTCCGTCATAGTCGCCTTCTTTCAAGGCTAAAAAGTAGTCCTCGAGTGGCTGATGTTTGGGAACGAAGATGCCAAAGTAGTAGCCGACGGGTTCGATGTCATCGAAGTAGGCCTGGCGCAACATTGTGTCGCCCGACCGCACCTGGAGCCATGCACGGCAGTACATTGGCGGAGGGGCATCCGGCTTGAAAGGTTTCCTCACATTAATAATTCGAATCGTGAAATCACCCAGCGGATAGTCGTGTTGGGTGACACGAAATGATTTGGCCGGGTAGGAGTTGGGATTGAATCTCCTCGACTGCTGACCGGAGGCGATCTGAGGGACAATCAACAGGGGAATCAATAGCAGCGCAGAAGCCAGGCGATCCTTCACCTTTGTCATCTAGACACCCTCCCCGAGAAAGCACGCTGTCAGATGCACATCATCGCGAAACAAGGCTGTTCGTTTCTTACATCAGCCAGAACAAGGGAATGAGGCCCATTGCAGCCAGGGAGACCAGCATCACGAGGGCCTGGATGCCGGTCTTGCGGTCGGCAAGCGAGTAGGCATAGATTCCCTTTACGATGTTGTTGGAGGAGGCGGCGATTGCGACCGCGGCTGCCGCCTCCTTGAACGGCGTCAGCGTGCCGGCGGCCTGCGTCAGGCCCATGATGAAGGGGTCCACGTCGCTGACTCCCATGATCGCGGCCAGGGTATTGACTCCGGCCGAGCCCAAGTAGGTGACGGCTAACTGGGTAGCTACAAGCATTACGAGAAAAAGCCCGGCGAAGACAATCGCGGTAACCAGGTCCAGCGGATTCTTGGCTTCAAATTCGCGCTTGACTTCCTGCGTGTTCTTGTCCGCGATCCGCGACCACAGCCAGCCGCCGCCCACAGCCAGCGCGGCCACCGAAAGAAAGGGGATATAGAGCAGGAGCATCAGTTGATGGTTGAAGAGCGCGAGCAGGATGACCAGGCGCAGGTACATCACGCCGCAAGCAATGAGGATGCCACCGGCGAAGAGATGCGGACGCTGTTCAAGCTTGGCGCGGCGGGCCATGACGACCGTGGTGACCGTGGAGGAATACGCGCCGCCCAGCAGCGCCGCCAGTGTCACTCCGCCTTGCCCCTTGGTCAGCTTTTGCAAGACATAACTGGCATAGGAGACGGTGCTGATGGCAACCACGACGAGCCAGGTCTTGAAGGGATTGATGTGGAACTGGCCGAACTCCTTATTGGGCAGGATGGGCAAAACGACCGCGCTGAGAAAGAGAAACTTGGAGAAGGTGAGGATCTCGTTGGGAGCGATGCGCGAGGCCAGTTTCTCGAGCGCCGCCTTCAGATCGAGCAGCAGCAGGCTGGCGACGCCCAGCGCGGTGGCGATCCAGAGATGGTCGTAACAGACCAGAGCGCCGACGAGAAAAGTGGTCAGGCCAGACATTTCGGTGGTGACTCCGGCAGTCTCTTCACAGGAGATCTTGTGCCAGTAAGACAGGAGCAGGAATCCGGCAACGACCAGGAACCCGAAGGCCAGCGGCAGCATCTGCGGGCCAGAAATCAACGCGGCGGAGTAGCCGATGAGGCCAATCAGCGGGAAGGTGCGGACTCCTCCGAAAGAATATGCACCGGCTGCCGTCTTGCGTTCCTCGCGCTCCAGTCCGATGAGGAATGACAAGAAGAGCACCAAGACGATCTGCACGGCTGCGGGCGGCAACTGCTTGTAGATTTCCATTCGAATCGAGCCTCCGAATCTTCCTCTCACGGTGCGTCCTGGCGGTGTGGACCGGGCGCAGTTCAGGCGGAAAATGATTTGAAACCCATTCACGGCCTGGGAGTGGTCTGCTAGACAGCTTACACGTTGACTCGGCGAGTTGTTCTGCATTCTCAGTTCCCTGCCTGGCGGTGGTAGCCTAGACCCTTATGGCAGGGTCGTCGCAAGTGGACTTTCTGGTGATGGGAGCGGGTGTGGCCGGGCTGCGCGCGGCGGTTGAACTGGCGCGCCACGGCGAGGTGCTGGTGGTCACCAAGGAATCGGTGGCCGAGTCGAACACCCACTATGCGCAAGGTGGCATCGCCGTGGCCATGGAGGGCGACGCGGATGTAGCGCTGCACTTTGAGGACACGGTCAACGCCGGGGACGGTCTGGTCTATCGTCCCGCGGCCCAGGCGCTGGTCGCCGAGGGACCGATACGGGTGGCGGAGTTGATCGAGTGGGGTGCGGCCTTCGATGAGGAGGGCGGCGAGTTGCTGCGCACCCGCGAAGGCGCGCACTCGCTGCCTCGCATCCTGCACGCCAATGGCGATGCCACGGGCGCTGAGATCAGCCGGTCGCTGGCGGCCTTTGCCCGCGTGCACAAACGCATCCGCTTTGCCGAGTGGACGACGATCACCGGCTTGATCGTCGCCGACGGACGCGTTGTTGGGGCCGACCTGCTGGGCTGCAATCGTCGTCCTGAGCGCATACGCGAGCGGGTGAGCGCGCGGGCCGTGCTGGTAGCGGCCGGCGGCGCGGGCCAAGTCTACAGCGACACTACCAACCCTGAAGTTGCCACCGGCGACGGCATCGCCCTGGCCTCGCTGGCAGGGGCGGCGCTTGCCGATATGGAGTTCTATCAATTCCATCCCACGGCGCTCTCAATCGCGGGCGCGCCGCGCTTTCTGCTGTCGGAGGCGTTGCGGGGCGAGGGAGCAATTCTATTGAATGACCGCGGGGAGCGCTTCATGGAGCGCTATCACCCACTGCTCGAATTGGCTCCGCGAGATGTGGTGGCGCGCGCGATTACCCGTGAAGGGATGGGACCTGCTCCGGGTGAGGCGCGGCTTGTGCATCTGGACATGCGGCAGGTGAAAGGCATCGACCTGCACAAGCGCTTTCCCGGCATCAGCGCCTTTCTCGCGAAGCACGGCCTCGACCTCAGCCGCGACCTTATTCCGGTTCGCCCTGCGGCGCATTACCTGATGGGCGGCATCAAGACCGACCTCTTTGGACGCAGTAGCTTGCCAGGACTGTATGCAGCGGGCGAAGCGGCCTGCACCGGAGTCCACGGCGCAAATCGCCTGGCCTCGAACTCGCTGCTCGAAGGGCTGGTCTTTGGCGCGCGCGCGGCGCAGTCGATGCTGGATGACTTCTCTTCGCAGGCGCAGAAGGCGGGGGATTCTTTGCCGAGCCCTGCGCCGCTGACCATGGAAGAAGGAGTCTGCCTGGAAGAAATCATCGCCCTCCTGCAAGCGGCCATGTGGGCCTATGCCGGGTTGCTGCGCGAGGAGACCACGTTAAGGCTGGGATTTTCTGAGCAGGGAGCTTGTGCTGCGGCATTGGCCGAATTGGCAGAGCATGGAAAGAGCAGCCGACGGCTGGCCGAAGCGCTGGCCATGAGCCGCGTGGCCCACGCTATCCTTGCCTCAGCGCTGGCTCGAACCGAGAGCCGAGGAGCTCATTATCGCAACGACTTTCCCAAGCGCGACGATGAACGGTTTTGCAAGCACTCGGTCTTTGGAAGCGATGGCACGGTCAACTTCGAGGAGTGGTAAGGCAGAGTTCAGCTGTCAGCGGTCAGTTTTCAATTCCCTGTTTCCGGCTATCCATGACACCACTGCGCAGACCGCCAGGATGGCGCCGATGACAGCCAGCGAGAACGTGATTGGCACGTCGAGCCAGCGGGCGGCCAGCATCTTGAAAGCGATGAAGGCCAACAGGGCGGCTAGTCCGTAGTGCAGGTAGCGGAAGCGGTTGAGCAGCGAAGCCAGCGCAAAATAGAGCGAGCGCAGGCCAAGGATGGCCGCGATATTCGAGGTGTAGACGACAAAGGGATTGTGGCTGACGGCCAGCACGGCCGGGATCGAGTCCACAGCGAATAAGAGATCGGTAAACTCGACGGCTAAGATCACCGGCAGGAGCGAGCCTTTGGCCGGTTGCAGCTTGCGAATCCACTCGGGAATCGCCGCCTTTGCCGAGCCGCCGCGGACGAGGCGCCAGGCTGCATAGAGCAGAATCAGGCCGAAGACCCAGGTGATCCAGTCGAAGCGGTTGAGCAGCGTGATGCCCGCGGCGATGAAGAGGGCGCGCAGAACCACCGCACCGGCGACGCCCCAGAGCAAGGCCGTGTGCTGGCGGTTCGGCGAGATGCGGAAGCCCTCGAAGAGGACAAGGAAGACAAAAAGATTGTCTACGCTGAGCGAGATTTCGATGGTGTAGCCGGCGGCGAATTCGAGGGCTGGTAGATGACCTTTGGCGATGGCGATCCAGGCGGCGAAGGCTGTGGCAACGGCGACGAGAACGCCGGTCCAGAGCCAGGCGAAGGCTTGCGGGTGCAGCATGGCTCGCCGTCGGCTGAGAAGCAGCGCGTCGGCCACCAGCAACGCCGCCACCACCGCGTGAAACCCCACCCACCAGAGCCAAGAAACGCCTGCGATCATGTTTGAATGCTACAGCATGAGTCAGGGAATTTCGCAGAGATCAGGCTAATCCGAAAAGTGATACCATTGTCCGATAATCGGCCGAATGTACAGTTTACTCTCAGGTTTAATAGGAACTTTGTTGCAACTGCTTCCTTCTCCGTACCCCTCGAATATATACCCCGTGTGGAGCAAAGGGACATCCGAATTAATTAGAAACAATACCATGACACCGCCATCGTCACAGTGTGCTCCCCAAACGTCCCGGATGTTCGCGGGCCTACTTGCCACAGCGATGACTTGAGAATCCATATTGCACGGAGTCAGGCAGGATAAATTCCCACTCCTGAAGCTATCCACAATTCTGGAATATTCCGTCAGATGCTTTTTGAAACTCCGATCCGATATAGAGTCCCCCAGATAGATAGTGAAATAATTGCAAATAAGTATACAAAGACAAACCACAGAGGGGACAAACCATAATCGGGAAGTCTTTCGCCATCTTACGAATCCCAAACACGCGGAAGCAATCAGTAACGCTACCAGAGATGCACAGAATATCGAAGTCAGCAAGCCGAATAAAAACTCCGGTACCGTGGATGCTGAGTAAACGCACAAAAGAAAGCATAACGG
>JBEKOA010000170.1:0-10014 GCA_049522255.1 Occallatibacter sp. | reverse complement strand
CAACCGGAGAGCATGGAGGGATGAATGAGGGCAAGAGCATCTTCTCGCAGTTGATCGGCTTTCTTCCCGACCGCGATTTCCGCCGTTGTGTTGCTCGCTATCAAGGTGACCGCTACCTCAAGAAGCTCACTTGCTGGGATCAGTTTCTCGCCATGGCCTTTGCTCAACTGGCCTACCGCGAGAGTCTGCGTGACATCGAAGCCTGCCTGGGCGCGGTCGCCCCCAAGCTTTATCACTTGGGCTTCAGCTCGTCCGTAGCCCGCTCCACGCTGGCCGACGCCAACGAAAGCCGCGATTGGCGTATCTTTGCCGACTTTGCGCAGGTGTTGATCCGCACCGCGATCAAGCTCTACGCCGACGATGCGACCGGCATCGCCGAGGTGCGCGAACTCTACGCACTGGATTCGACCACCATTGATCTTTGCCTCTCACTGTTTCCCTGGGCGCGATTTCGCAAACACAAAGCCGCCGTCAAAATGCACACGCTGCTCGATCTGCACGGCTCCATTCCCACCTTCATCCGTATCACCGACGGCAAGGTGCATGACGTCAACATCCTCGACGAACTGGCGCTGGAGGCCGGCGCGTTTTACGTGATGGATCGCGGCTATATCGACTTCGAGCGTCTATATCGCTTTGTGCTGGAGTCGGCCTTCTTCGTCGTGCGCACCAAGAGCAATGTAATCTTGCAGCGCCGCTACTCGCGCCCCGTCGATAAAACCACCGGCTTACGTTCGGATCACACCGTCATCCTCGCCGCGCCCAACTCGGCCAGAGTCTATCCAGACGCGCTCAGGCGTGTCACTTACTGCGATCCCGAGACCGGCAAGCGGTTGAAATTCCTGACGAACAACTTCACCCTGCCACCGCTGGCCATCGCGCAAATCTACAAGAAGCGCTGGGCCGTGGAATTGTTCTTTCGCTGGATCAAGCAGCACCTACGCATCAAAGCTTTCTATGGGGTCAGCGAGAATGCCGTAAAGACACAAATCTGGATCGCGGTTTCCGTGTATGTGCTGGTAGCCATCGTCCGCAAACGACTCGGCATCAAGGCAAGCCTCTACCAACTTCTACAGATTTTCAGCATGACGCTGTTCGAGAAAACCCCCATTTTACGGGCACTTCAGCAGCTCGACTCCTATGACAACTTACCCCTCGACGACAACCAGTTGAATCTATTTGACTTTTAACCGGACAGCCGTGACACGCGATATTGGCTAGGTGCGGGCGCGGATCAATCCAACCCGGCAAATTACTTCCACGATTGGGTGGGTTCGAGCCGTTATGACATCAACTCGAACTTCTACGCGAAATTCGAAGGGCATTACATCGACGGCAACGGCATAGGCTATTACAGCTTCAATAATCCGAATGGACTGAAGCCCAAAACCGGCCTGCTGGTCGCCAAGGTTGGATTTACTTTCTGATGTGGACGAGAGGAGACACTTTCATGAAAAAATCCTTGCACATTTTCCTGGTCTCTGTGGCCGCGTCAGTTTTAGCTATCAGCGCACACGCCCAGGTCGTCATTATTGCGAACAACAGCGTTCGAGACACGAGCGCTTCCAAAGCAGATATTCGCGACGTGTTTATGGGGGGGTCGTCCAACCTCAAGAATGGCACCCACGTAGTCCCGATTCTCTTGAAGGGCGGCGCGGCACATGTGGAGTTCCTGGTCCTATTCATCGGAAGGTCCGACGCAGGATTCCAATCGAATTGGAAGAGCCTGGTCTTCTCCGGCCAAAGTTCCATGCCGCGATCCGTAGATTCCGAGTCTGCGATGGTTCAATATGTGGAGACTACGCCCGGTGCCATCGGCTACGTCCTGAAGACAACTCCGCACGACGGTGTAAAGACTCTAACTGTGCAGTGAGCGGAGATCGAACAAGAGCGGGTAGATCGCTTCTTTCGGACTGCGCACTCGGTTTCCGCTCCCGTCGCGAAGGGTGTATACTTTGGGTTCTTCACCCGAGGCTGGAAATGAGTCCTGACAATGCCGATGAAGACTTGCGGAACCAGCAATATGATCACGGTTCAGTAGGATTCTATGCGGTGAAGAGACTCGCCTTAGTAGTTGCGATTGTCTCTGGCGGGGCCTCGCTTGCCTTGGGGGCAGCCGCACCGGCCACCCTGACTAACCTGCACGCAATTACCGCTCTCAGCAATGTCGAGGCCAGCAAGGCGCTACCGGTCGCATTCGAAGCGACGGTGACATTTGCTCGCTTATCTGAACGCACGCTTTTCGTGCAGGACGACAACGTCGCGATCTATGTAAATGCTCCAGAGAATGCCAAACTCCTTCCCGGAGATCGTGTCCTTGTGGTTGGAAGAACAAAGGCCGACTTCAGCACCGATGTGATTGGAGACCGCGTAGAGGTGCTCCGCCACGGCGAATTGCCTCAGCCCATTCCAGCTACGTTCGATGAGCTGATCAAGATCCAACACGATTGCATGTTTGTTTTTGTGCATGCCGTTGTGCGCTCCGCAGACGTGGAAATGCGATCGGATATGCGCGACCCCAAACTACCGATGCATCCCGTCGCCCGCGCCCAATTGCTCATGGATGGCGGCTACATCGAAGCATTCATTGATGGCGCTGATTCAAAGACGCTCTCCGGCATGCTGGACGCCGAGGTCGAGGTCACCGGGGTTGCCGGTCAGAGTTTCGACGGCAAGATGCAGCCGACAGGGGCGCAAATCTACGTTTCCAGCTTGGCAGATGTGAGGGTGCTTAATCGTGCTGAGACCAGCGCATGGTCACTTCCCGTCACGCCGATGAATCAGTTTCTCACCGGTTTTCATGTGAACGATCTAACCTCCAGAATCAGAATTCATGGAACCATTACCTACTACCAGCCGGGATCGGCTGTTGTGATCCAAGACGGAACCAATAGCATGTGGATCACGACGAAGATGGTCGACTCCCTTCAGATTGGCGATCGAGCGGATGCCATCGGGTTCCCCGAGGCCCATAACGGTCTCTTGGCGCTGACTCGTGCCGAGATCCGGGATACCCACATCCAGGCTCCCATCAAACCGCTGCCAGTGACTTGGAAACAGCTTACGGCGAGCGGCAATCTCTATGATCTAGTTTCCATCGAAGGCAAAGTGGTCGAGGCAGTCCGCGAGGCCTCGCAGGACGAGTATGTCCTGAACACTGGCGGTCAAATGTTCACTGCGATCTATCGCCACCCCGGAGGCATTCTCCCGCCCATGAAGCAGATTCCGGTAGGCGCCAGTGTTCGCGTTGCCGGCATCTGTATTCTCGAAGGCTCCAACCCATTCAATGGCGAGGTGCCCTTCGACATCCTTCTGCGTTCCTTTGATGACATTGAAATGGTGAAGCGTCCCTCCCTGCTGAATGTTCAAAACCTCGTGATTATGGTTGGCCTGTTGCTCGTGGTGGTCGCAGTGGTGGGAGCGAGGGGCTGGGCTCTGGAGCGCAAAGTGCGCCGCCAAACGGCGGTGATGTCGGCTCGCAACGAGGTCGATGCCGTCCTGGAGCGACAGCGCAGCCGCGTTCTCGAGGACATCAACGGATCGCAACCCTTGGCCAGCATCCTCGAGAAGATCGTGGAGCTGACCTCGTTCAGCCTGGATGGTGCTCCATGCTGGTGCGAAGTCGCTGATGGATCGACGGTGGGAGATTGCCTGCCAGAGCCGCACGGTCTGCGCATTGCGCACGCGAATGTCGATTCCCGTTCCGGCCCGGCGCTGGGGGCGCTTTTTGTGGCACTCCCTCCTGAGACGCCGCCGGCCGCGCGCGAAGACAAGGCTCTCTCGAATGGAGCGCGGTTGGCGACGCTGGCCATCGAGACCCGGCGGCTCTATTCCGATCTGCGCCGTCGTTCGGAGTTTGACCTGCTCACCGACATCTACAATCGCTTCTCGCTGCACAAGCGCCTTGACGTTTTAATACAAGAGGCCGGCTCAGGCGGGATCTTCGGACTGATCTATCTCGACCTGGACAAGTTCAAGCCGATCAACGACACCTTCGGCCATCACGTGGGAGATAGTTCTCTCCAGGAAGTGGCCATGCGCATGAACGACCAGTTGCTCGGCGGCGATATGCTGGCCCGGCTGGGAGGGGACGAATTCGCCGCCCTAGTCTCGCTCCAGCGCGGCCGCTCCGACCTGAACCGGATCGTTGACAGGTTGCAAGGCTGCTTCGATGCTCCCTTTGTCATCGAAGGGAACATAATCAGGGGTTCTGCCAGCATCGGCACAGCTGTTTACCCTGAGGATGGGACGACTAAAGACGCCCTACTGAACGCCGCCGACGACGCCATGTACGCGGCGAAGAACAGTAAGCGACAAATCACAGACAGTCCGGCTCAGAAACCATAGAGCGGTTCTTCAATTCACATTTCCTTACACCAAGCATGGTGGTGGGTTTTTCTTCCACCACTGCGGCGAAGACCTGTCGCCAAGGATTGGGGCTGTTTTGCCCATCAACATGAGCGTACCGATTGTCCCCAATCTACTCCATGAATAGCGACAACTCCTTCTTGATCAAATCCGCGAGCTCCAGTTGAATCAAATGTCCGCCGTCCTTACCCTAGAGCCTGTTTTGAACTTTCGCGTGGGCGGCGTTCCACCCCAGCGCGCAGAGTTCGCACGCCGGGGACCCCGGGTCGCGGACGAAAATCGCGCCAGACGAGGCCCCCACGGACAGGTCGTCGTCCGTGGGGTGGAGACGAGGCGGAATCCGAAGGCTGTGGCGGGACCACCGTCGAGGATGACAACGAAGTATGGCGAGATTTGCGCCGCGACCCGGAGGGCTGGGGCCAATTTTCCTCATTTCGTCGTCGCTCGAAGATACTCCATATTCGTCGCTCCTCTCTCCTTGAACTGAGAAAACTTGGCTCCCAGCGCCGCCCGCGTGAAAGTTCATGACAGGCTCTAAGCTTGAATGCGCCTAAAGCGCAGCAAGAGTATGCTGGGCCGACGTCGGACCTAAGACTGGTCCTGCTCGGCCGGATCGGGCGTGTACCAGATGGCGCACAACCTATACCCTCTTGTCCGAAGCGCACGCCGCCGTCAGATCGACGCACCGACATCGAATACGGCCGAAGAGATCTGCCAACCTGGAGATGGATTTGCTGCTTCAGACTGCGTTTTTGGCGAAACTGGCCAACCATTGATCGAACTCCTCCAACGGCAGCGCAGCGCTGAACAAATACCCTTGGTAGGAATGACAGCCCATATGTGCGAGGAACTCCTGCTGTTCTTCAGTTTCAACGCCCTCGGCAACAACCGATATACCCATGGCTTCGCCCAAGGAAATGATAGTCTGTGCGATGGCGCCGCTACCGGCATCTATCAGCATGTCCCGGACAAACGACCGGTCGATCTTCAATTGAGCCAGAGGTAGACGCCGAAGATAAGATAGCGACGAATATCCCGTTCCAAAATCGTCGAGGGTTGCATTGAGAGGCGGCAACCAATAATACGATCTGCAGGCAAGCGGGCTTGCCCGTCGTCGATCTCGTCTTCGGATCCAACTCTCAACTCCGTGCTATTGCCGAGGTCTACGCGTCCAGCGATGGTCAGCAGGCGTTCGTGAAGGACTTTGTTGCAAAGTGGAGCAAGGTGATGAACTTTGATCGCTTCGACCTAAGGTGATCCCGAGGGAAGGGTTCTCTAAAGCGCAGCCTCGATGCGGAATTGGGTTATCCCGAACCAGGTAGAGGCTGCGCGAATTCTTGCTCTTCCTTTTGGATTTAGAAAGGATGGCTGCCAATGGCGAGCTTCAGTCGAACGATCATCAGCATACGGTTCGACGAGTGGTAGATCGCCATAAGCGGCCAATCGGTGCCCATTTTCATTCAGGTGGTGTGGAGTTTCCTTATCTCGGCAAGGATCTTGATGAGGCGTTTGGAGAGCCTGAGGAGTCGATTGCGAGCACTACCGTTTTGGAGCGAGCGGCGGAACATCTCCATGACATGTTGAGCGGCGATCAAGGAGTCGATGAGGCCGTCGAGGCCTGCCCGAACTGGTGCGGTGGATGTTTTGGGCTGTGGAGCCAGATGCCTTGGTTTGGAGCGAGCTAACTGGAACTCGCGTTCGAGATCGGTGAGGGCGACATCGACGTAACGCATGGTCATACCCGGATCGACGTGGCCGAGTAACTTCATCAGGACGGGGAAGCTGACCCCGGAGCGAAGCATCTCCGTGGCGTAAGTGTGTCTGAACTGATGGGGGACGATGCGAGTAGAGAGCGCGAGGGAGTGGCAGACCTGATGCAGGTAATCGCGGAGCCTAACCAGGATTGCAACTTTGCTTCCGGGCCGTGCCAGGAGCCGCCCATCGAGAGGCAGCGGGTCGAGGGAGCGGAAGAAGCGCAGACGTTGGACGAGATCACGGCCGAAGACATCGATTGGGACCATGCGCTCGGTCTTGAGTTTGCCGAGGGGAACATGGATGGCCCATTGGTTCGGCCCCGTGGAGCGCAGACAGTCATAAGACAGGTCGACGCACTCGCCGATGCGCATGCCGGTCGAGCGGAGCAGGAGGAAGACATTTCCGCCGAGATCGTTGCGGCGCATGAACTCCTGCTGGAGGAGTTGATCCTGTTCGGGGGTGAGCGGTCGTGGCAGAGTGTGGGGCGAGCGCGGGATATCTTCGCGCAGCAGCAAGTGGGCCAGCTCAGCGAGACGGCTGGTGCGCGCCAGTTCATGGAAGATGGTGCGCAGCGCGAAGAGCCGTCCGATGCAGGTTGCCGTGCCCAGAGGCGGATTCTGGGCGCGCAGGTGCGCCATCCATCCGAGGATATGAGGATCGCGGCGCAGTTGTTCGAGACGAGTAATCTTCGGATATTTCGTTCCGAGATAGACGAGGAAGCTGCGCACCGCGATGTCGTAGTTGCGCTTGCTGGAAGGAGTGAGTGCCGTGCACAGAGACTCGACCGCGTGCGCGAAGACCGGCACCAGAGGATGCTGAAGCGGTGGGCGGCGCCAGCGCATCAGGAGATCCTCGGTTGCGGATGGATGCACTGCGCCGCCGCGCGGGCATACTGCAGGTAGACATCCTGCGGCGAGACCTTTACGTAGTGCATGGTGGTCTCGATGTCGGCGTGGCCCATCAACTGCATCAGCGCGGGCAGGCTAATGCCGGCGCGCACCATATCCGAGGCGAAGGTGTGTCGGAACCGGTGTGGATTGGCGAGTTCGACGCCGGTGATGCGGCGATGATGGCGGAACAGGGAGCGTAATCCAGCCGGTGTCATGCGTTGGCCGCGAGCGGGCCCTTTCAACACCACGAACAGTGCCGCCGAGCATGGATCGGGGCGCTCGACGCGGAGATAGTGATCGAGCAGTTGCGTGGTTTCCGGCGCCAGAGGCAGTAAGCGTAGCTTGTTCCCCTTGCCGCGCACCCGAAGCTGCCCTTCGGAGAACAGCACATCATCACGGTTCAAGGCCATCACTTCGGCGGAGCGGAGCCCCTGCATCAGCATCAGGCCGACGATGGCCAGGTCGCGAGCGTTTCGAAAACTGGACCAGAAGCGCGCCACTTCATCGACCGAGAGAGGAACGACGTTAAGCCTGGGTTCCCGCACTCTGAGTCTGCTCAACTCGAACCTGGGCCGTCCCAGGCCCATCGGCCTGCGGTGCAGGAAGGGCTGATGGAAGCCGTGCGCGACCTGACATGGAGCATCTGGGAACTGATTACGGATAGCGCGATCAGCAGTGGCGGTGCGGTCGTTGATGGTGGAGGCTGAAGGCGGAGGTCGGAGGCTCGATTGGAAGCGTACGTAATCGAACAGAGTCGACTCAGTGAGGTCCGCAACAGAGATTTCGCCTGTGTGATGGACGCTCTCCCACCAGCGTACGAAGTGCAACAGGCTGTGCGCGTAGCTGTAGAGGGATTTGTCTGCGAGGCGGCGCACATACTCGCGATCAAGGTACCGATTGATCCACGCAACGCCCTTGCCGGTGGATTGCTCGACCACCTGAATCGGACTATGCACGCCCGTAGAAGTCTTCTTCGAGATGACGCGGAACTTCATGGCTGCGCGACCTCCACAAGAGACTGGAACTGGTGTGCGTTTCCTCCTTCAACGAAGAAGGAGTTGGGATCGTGCCCCTCAGGCAGGAGAACGCGACGTGCGCAGATTCCGTGTGTGACAAGACGATGAGCCAGTTGCTCTGCGGCCTGCTGACCGCTCTGGTTCCGATCGACATCGAAGGTGAGATAGACGGTGCGCTCGCCGTCGCAGAGTTGGCGGAACTGAGTGTCATTCAGATGCGTGCCCAGCGAACAGGTCACGTTGCTAAAGCCCGCCTGCCTCACGGCGGCATAGTCGAACAGTCCTTCGACCAGGATCACCTCGGAGCAGTTGCGAACCTTCTCCCATGCATATAGGCCGCCCTTGCCGCCAGTCAGGAAGCGATGGGCGAAGGCGGAGCCGATGCTGCGGCCGTACAGGTTGACGATATGCGCGCCCTGCCGCAACGGAAACACGATGCGCTGATAGAGCGCATCCGCGCCTCGAGCGTTAATGAGGCCGAGCCTTCGCAGCACATCGAACGAATAACCCTGTGCCGTGAGATGACGGCGCAATATCCCGCCGGGAGCGTAACCGATATCGAGTTCCCTGATCAGGGTTGGATCTTGCAGCCCACGCTTGCTCAGATAGCTCCGTGCCTCGGGATAGTTATCGAGTTGCTGCCGATAGAACGCCGCGGCCTCCTCAAGCGCAGCGCTGCTATCAGCTTCCGAAGTGATCTCCGGATCGAGACAAGCCAGGCTCTGGCGGAAGGATAGGCCGCGCGATAACTGGACGAAGCGAATCAGATCGCCGCCTCGCCCGCAGCCGTGACAGTAAAAGACATTTTTGCGCGTGTTGACATAGAACGACGGCCGGGTCTCTTCGTGCAACGGACAGAGACCAACGAACTCGGATCGACTCGCGGGATGACCGGTCCAGTTATGCTGCCGCAGATAATTCAGCAGCGGCGTTCGCCGCTTGAGTGTTTCGACGTCTTCGCCCACAGCGCTTTTTCGCCTCAGGAGCCCATCGTAGGAGAACCACGCCGGCGTTCCCAGGCAAGGATGGTGGGCAAAAGAATTTTTCTCAGAGGCGCAACGGCCAGAGTTTTTTGAGAACCGGAGTGATCCAGCGCAATGGCCCAGCTTCGCCATCGGCCTGATGACTGCGCATCAGCCAATGAGCTACTCGGGAAACAGTCTGGCTGAGAAAGGAAGACGTAGGATCAGAACCGTCCAAGCCGCTCGACCATCGCCGAACAGTGGACGGATCCGGTAACCGATCAAGATCCTGGAGCTTGGGCAATGCCTTCTCCCATGAACACTGCTCCACAAATCGTCGCAGCAACGCCTGGCAGCGTGCCAGAAGGCTGTAATGCGTGTAAGGGAGAGAAAGCACCGGAAGGAATGTGAACGTAGTTCCGCAGCTTCCACAACGGCCGCGACGAATCCTGATCCAATCGTGATGCTCGTCGTGCGCCTGTTTGCGGCGGTACCCGTGGCCAATGATCGAATCCTTTTCACAGACCGGGCAGCGGCGTAAGATGATCTCGTCCGAGTCTTCGGCCCAGCCGGCAGCAAGCCGCTCCAGCGCGACCGACACTGGGACAAAGAGGATCGTAACCTCACACGGGTTCCGCTTCCTGCTGCGATCCGCCAAGATGCTGGCTGGAAGCGGGGTCCCGCCTCCTGAAGAAAATCCAACTGAAAGAAAATATAGCTTCTTACCTATAGGGCGTGGGGCTCAATCCAAATTATTGGCCGGTTATCTCCGCCGAGTCACTCATCGAGCTGGATTAGTACCGTAATGTCGGCATGGATGTGCCGACCCGAGCGCCCAGGACACACGGTCCGCAAATAGCCGCAGGCGGGCTAGATGTCGAGGTTCTTCACGTCGAGGGCATTGTCCTCGATGAATTTACGGCGCTTTTCGACGTCCTCGCCCATCAGGGTGGTGAAGATTTCGTTGGTTTCGACGATATCTTCGAGCTTTACCCGGAGCAGCGTTCGATGGTCGGGGTCCAT
>JBEKOA010000169.1:0-10178 GCA_049522255.1 Occallatibacter sp. | reverse complement strand
GGTCTCAACCGAAACCTGGGCCAGGTCTCCCAGCAAGACCGCGATATCCTCTTTGCTATCGATCTGCCTTGCCAGATAAAGCGCCTGCAGATAGGACTGTGTGGCACGGGTCAAATCGCCGGCATCGTGATAGACATACCCCGCATTACTGATCCACTTGAGTTCCCAGCGGAGATTTCCGATCTGAGCTGCACCGTTTTCTGCTTGGAGGAATTGTTCTAACGCCCTGTCGTCGTCTCCTAATTGATAATAGGACCATCCGAGATTGCCTACGACAAGTTGAGTCCAATAGGCCGAACCAAGCTCCGTCGCGGATTGGTAGGCAGGTCTCAACCAGTCGACGGCTTCGTCAAAGCGGCCGAGTTGCATGGCAGCGAATCCCAGATTATTCAGAGCGCCAACTTCGGCCCACTTATCCTGATGGGAACGGGCAAAGAGAAGACTCTCGAGAAAGTACTGCCGAGCAGCGAATGCTTTGCCTTCGCTGACCGACAAGAGACCTCGCGTTCGCTGCAAATAACCGTAGTCAGCGCAGCCGATGCTTCTGCAGAGATTCTCGGCGTGAGAGAGCCTTTGATCAGCGATGGATAACTGTTGCTGGCGTGTGAGGGCGTCGGCCTCGATTGCCAACTTACGAATGGTCTCTTCTAAATGCTGTGAATCGGTCCGGTAATTAGCGAGAAGGCTAAGGGCGTCTTCATACTTCCCCTGCCTTACCATAATCTCTGCTTGGAGCAGTCCAAACCTCGCTGCCCACTCGGGATTCGAAGTTAAGAATTGCCTTGCCCCTTCTTTAGCGACGAGCTGACTTTTTGCCGGGTTGCCCTGTTGAAAGAGCTGCACAGCATAGCTATACGCAGCTTGCGCACCGCCAGGACGCCCGTCTCGAAGGAGAATCAGCAACAACAGCAGGAGAATCCATGCACCGGGATGGACCCAGAGCCGACAGATATGCCAGAAAAGGCGATGCCTCCCGAGGAAGCCCACCGGACCTCTTGCGATGCTCATTGTCCAGTCGGCATTCTGAGGCTTCGCTCGTGAGGTTACCCTCCCCCGCCATTGGAACCGCCATTCCCGATTGGAACGTGTCCGCTGGCTGCACAGCCCAGATGAAGATCGATCATGGTCAGGTGAATGGTTGTCTTCTTGGGAATTCCGGTTTTCTCGTGGAACTCCTCGTGCTTCAGCGTCAGCTTGCCCAGGATGATCGTTCCGAAGTGGGGAATCCTGATCACGTGCCCAAAGCTTCGCCCAGGGAAACGGCCACCCGCCTGATTGACCAATGAGCATTCGACCGCCTCTTCGCGCCCAAGAGTGGAGGCAAGTCGATTGTACTGGTCGGCCAGGTCTTCGGGAAGTTGTTTGTGCTCACGAATCTGGTCGTATTGGCGGGAGACGCGGCCCAGGAAATTCTTGTCATTCGTATAGGGGGCATCGTTGGCCGGCTTGGGTCCAAGTATGTCGTGATTGAAGTCCACCTCTACCAGGTGGCCGGCGATGCGGAGATTCTCAAAGCGGGTGCCCAGAAAGGAGATCGTCGGCACGAGGCCATCCAGGGGATGTTCGGTGATGGTCTGGCCGACCACGCGGTCGGCCGTGACCACGTCAAGCACATTGAGCCCCTCAATCGCAGTGGTCGTCAGAGTGCCAAATCCCCCTCCCCGCTTGTCGCTGCGGTTGCCGGCAACATGGGTATATGCGGAGCGGAAGGAGATGACCGCTTCGAGTTTGTAATTCTCAGCGCGCTGCGAGATATATCCGCCTTCAGGCGCGAGTTTCACGTGAGCCTGGGGTTTGATCTCCTGAACGAGCGGTAGGTGCAGGTGGCCGGAAATGGCCGTCGCTTCCGCATGGTATAGGTGTTTTCTTTCCGTCACTTCGGACATTGGCGTTTTTCACCCTTCCTGTATGGTCGAGAGAATTCTATGGTGTAGCTCGAAGTGCGTCAATCAGATAAATGAAGATCGACGACGTATTTGTCGATTTCGGTGCGCTCACCATGATCCGTGACCCCAGAGACAGTGATGGTATAGGCGCCATTCTGCAGCATCGTGCCGGGAATCATCAGGGAGATCCGATGGTCGTCGCCGGTGTTGTCGGCAGGGGTGGTGGCGAGGCCGGTCCAGACGAGCCTTCCTTTGGGATCCTGGAGTTCAAAGGAGTAGGAGGCGTAGGCGCCCATGCTGGGCTGCGAAGGAAGATCGATCGGAAGTGCGACTCCGTGACGGCGATCGGCGGTGATGGCCAGGGGAGCGCCACCTCGCGTGGCGCCGTGCAGCGGAGCCCAGGAGAGAAGGCGCGGTTGATCGGCCGAAGCCCGAAGCGCCGGATAGGTAACCAGATTTTGGTAACCAACGACCAGCAGCAAAGTGGCGAAGGCGGGAGCGGCAAAGGCCGGCCGTAGCCAGCCTAGCCACCACTCGCGCTTGACCTTGGAGTTGCTGGAACGGGACGAGTCGGAAGCCGGAGAGCTGCCGGTCAGTTCGGGCAATTGGCCGGGCAGCTGGCTCCTGGTCTCTCTTACGAATACGGCTCCGGCGCGAAGATCGAGGGCACAGTCGGTACATTCAAAAAAGTGCGCCTCGAAGGCTTCGCGCGCATCCGGCGTCAACTCATTCATGAGATAACGCTCCGCGGCCATCTGTTGTAGAGCTTCGCTGTGATCCATAGGCTCAAACCCCAAAACTACGGTGCAACCCTTGATAGTGGCCGCGACGGACAAATCGTTTCAAATCTCCCGGCCTCTCAGGCATTCGCTCCCAATGCCATCGGGTTACCGACAAGCCTTACATACTCGGTTTTGAACTCCTGCTTGGCGCGGTGCAACAGCACCCGCAGATAGTCGCGATCCACGCCAAACTCGCGGCAGACTTCGTCGCGATCGCGCTCGTCGAGAAAGACGGCCTTTAGCAGTGAGCGGTCGCGCGGAGCCAGTTCGAGCAGAATTTCGCGGACTTTTTCCTTGATCTGCAGGGCAGCCACGATCTCGAGTGCGCTGGCGCTTTTGTCGGGCAATTCGGGCCGGCCCTCCACGTCGAGCGACTCGCCGCCGCTCGAGGAGCGGTAATGCTCCAGCAGCACATGGTTGCAGACTGTATTCACAAAGGCGCCCAGGCTCTCCGGCTGGCGCAAACCACCGTCCTTGCGCAAAACTGAAAAAACTCGGGTAAAGGTCTCCTGGCGCACATCCTCGACCGCTTGAGGAGACTTTAGCCGGGAACGAAGCTTGAGCTCGAGCAGCGCTGTAAAATAGCCGACAAAGTGCTCCTGCGTCCGGAGGTCACCGGCACAGAGGTTATCAACGTAACCTGCATCGAATGAATGAAATTGCAATTGGCCCGCCGTAGCGAATGGTCCAAAGTATAGCATTTTAGACCTTGCCGGCACATGAATTGCATGAGTTCTTCCGGAGAGCCGAACCGGCCGCCGCGAAACGGAGCCGCCTTGCGAAGACTTATTGAGAGCTGCACTAGTCATTTTGAGAGCCTGAATAACGGGCTGGCGAGGAAGAATCTTGCATCTCTGGGATCGACAGGTTGCACCGGCTGCACAGAGGAAAACCTGTAGTCGCTTCCAGTAATCGGGCCCCGCAAGTTCACCACCGGCTGTCCGTTGTAGTGAAGGTTCAAGCCTGCATTCCGCGGGCTTCCAATGACTCTCGGCTCGCTTCGTTTTCGACCAAAGTTCATAATGAACCTCCTCCGGGTGAAACTCTTCAGCATCAGAGCCGGAGTCTTTTTTCGGGTTGCGGGCTCTCGATGGAGCCTTTCCGCAACCGTTTCAGAACAAAAGCAACCAAACCAGCAATAGGAAAACCAAGTACAACCAGGGCGTTCTCCATGAGACATCAAACTTCGACTGATTCGCTGACAGATCCGGTGATTTGCCTAGTCTCAAAAGGTCTTGCTCACCAAGCAGATCTCCCAAGTGAAAGGAGGAGGTCTCTTGAGGCGCGGTTATGGCTTCCAGACCCACACCGGTGAAAGAATGGATCCTCGGCAACGCACACAGGAATGCTTCGGCGCTAAATTCGCATAGGTTGAACCACCGGTGCAGGAATGAGCTGCACAGCTTGACGCCGAGCCACGCCAGACGGCGTACGTTGTCCAGCTTCGAGGACCCTGGCTCCGTCGCCGGCGACTCCTGTTTCATCCAGCCGATAGACTGTTCCTGCTCGGTATTCCAATCGAACATCTCAAAGCTCGCCCGTGATGCTGTTATATTTTTCCGCATTGCCCTCACACTCCCCGGATAACCTTGTCTATGTAAGACGTTGAAACGGGACTTACACGGATGTACTTTCCTTTTTTTTGCGTTGCTCGCTCCAAAAGGCATGCCACCGCCGAAAGCGCCAGCCACAGAATGAGAAACCCCATCCGGCCACTGCTCAACCAGAGAGCCGGAGGCAGCGAAAGCATGAAACTCAGACAGTAGAAGCAGTCCATCAGCCGGCCCAGAGTGCTGGAACCAAGAGCGGCGCGCAGCCGCACGATCAGATCCAAGGGACCATTCTCCCTCGCTAGCAAATGAGCAACTCTCCAAACAGCGAGCGAACTCAAAGCGAAATACAAGGCAAAGTTACTTTCAGTCATTCAGTCCTTCTCTTTCTCAAGTGGCTGCAGACGGAGCTCGTATTGAAATGCTCACTCCGTCTGCTTCCGGGGGAGAGCGGCCAACCCAGCTAATTCTTCTCTTGCGGGAGAATCCTGACCGATGTTTGATTCAAGTCGGGATTTGCGCCGCGGTTCACGTCGCTACGGTTAGAGACATATAAGGTGAGCTTGTACTCGTCGCACTCTATGTCCCTGGAATGGATTGCAAAACTCCTCTCGGTCGCTCGCGAGCCGGCGATTGCATTCTCTGGCGCAACCGTAAGACCTGCATACGGTCCAAAAGTCATGCCCGTCAAAGCTCGGATGGCCGCGTCCACGATCCGCCCTTCGGCGCCTGACTCTTCAATCTCTGTCGCGCCTACCCCGGCCAGGCGGGGAAGCTGATCGCAGGCACGAGCGGTCTGGCTGGGAGGAATCGGGATACGGCTCTCGATGGAATTGCCCCACACGACCGGAGCATATGGGTCGGTAGTCGAAGGCGGCGTATTCCATGAGAGCACCGCCCGCACCTTTACCGACTTTGCGCCGCCGCTCAATAGCGGCATCCGGGAGTGAATACCGAACGGAAGGGAAACAATGTATTCAAGACCGGCCGGCGGAAGCCAGCCGAAGTCGTACACTGCTACCGATGCTGTTCCCTCGTAACGCAAGCCTGCACCCCAGTCAACCCAGAACGCAACGTACTCTCTGCTCCCCGTTGTGCACGGTCTCCCGGAGTAGCCGCTGCCCTGTTTCATCTTGACCATTCCGGTTAGTTGGCCGGTATCCGGCTCCAGCCCTATACAGTACAACTGCTCGTAGTCGGTACTGCAGTTGGTGTGCAACCATGCGTTGACCAAAGCTGCAAGATTGATCTCGGGGATATCAGCGAGCCATTTCGCTGGGTCTCGGGCTATCTCCGGGGAGTGCACCGCCGCATTCAGCGAAGAAGCCAGGTAGCGATGCCCTGGAACCGATGAACCGGCGTAGAGCCGATGCAGTTCGGCGGGACTCATCGTCTTCGGTTCATCTGACTGGATCGATTGACCGTGATTGATTGCCCGTTTGATCCTGTCGATGAGCTTGACCTTCGCTTCTTCAGCAGAGATGGGAAGGAAACTGCAATTGACGCTGTCAATATTTGCCTGCCCACTCCTCGAACCGTCACGTTTTAGTGGCCACTCCAAAGGATTCGCGGGCGGTGTCTTCCACGGGAGAATGACCCGGACCGGCGCAATCTCCTCTGCCAAGCAGGAATCTTCGTTCGCCGCGCGCTTATAGACTGGGGAAACCATCAGGAAACCTCTTGAAGTGTGAAACCGGAGCAGTTCTGACGCTCCGACCAATGCGCGAATCTGTGCGTTGGCCTGAGCTGGAGCCCATTGTTTATGCCGGATTGCCTGGCTTTTGATTTGGCAGTGCGCGGAACTCTGAATCGCCGCACAGGATATTGTGAGAGCTCGGTCGAAATCGTTTCAGAGTTTATAGAAAATAGTCACACTACGAAACGGAATGGAAAGAGACTCCGGGTTCGGGATGGATCCGGATTCAGGACCATTCAATGAAGGATTGCGACGAGGACCCGGTGGCAGGCGGCCCGCTCATCGCCAGGAAAAGCAGGCGTGGGATTTTAGGGACTGTGCACCATTCATCGCGGCTCTATCGCGATGTGCGGGTCTTTGGCGCACTGAGCATTTGTCGTAGAGATGGTCCATATCTCCTCAGCATTCCCAAACGCCTCAGAGTTCCGATCTTCCGCGCGCTCTTGACCTTTCTATCCGGTCTTTGAAGTGCGCAGGCGGCATGCTGCTAAAAGAGATAGCGCTGGATGAACAGCACCTCGGCATCGAAGAGGAAGTCGCGATTCTTCTTCTTTGCATAGCCGTGTCCTTCATCATTGGCCATCAGGAACCAGGTAGGCGTGCCCTGCGCTCTGAGCTTGTCGAGGATCTGCCGGGACTCGGTCCATGGCACGCGCGGGTCGTTCTTGCCCACCACGGCAAAGATGGGCATGTGCATGGCTTCCAGGTGGTTCATGGGGGCGATCTTCTCCAGGTATGCGCGCATGGCCGGGTCGCGCTCGTCGCCGTATTCCACGCGGCGCAGATCGCGGCGGTAAGCTTCGGTGTGTTCAAGGAATGTGACCAGGTTGGACATTCCGACAATCGGCAATGCGCAGCGGATCCGGTCGCCATAGAAGGCGGCGGTGGCCCAGGTCATGTGGCCTCCATAACTGCCGCCATAGGCCATGATGCGGCTCGCGTCGAGCTCCGGCTGGGTGGCAATCCAATCCAGCAGCGCGCCTATATCCTTATAGGAGTCGGCGCGATGGAAGCCGTTGTCGAGCTTGAGAAAGCTCTTGCCGTACCCATCGGAGCCGCGCACGTTGGGGAAGATCATGGCCACTCCCAACTCGCTCATCAGGTAATTTTGCTGGCCCAGGTAGCCGGGCCGATACTGGGCCTCGGGGCCACCGTGGATGGCAATCACCACCGGCCGCTTGCCGGGAAACCTCTGCGCATCGGGCAGGTAAAGAAAGCCGCTGATTTCGAGGCCGTCAAAGCTCTTCCACTTCACGAGTTGCGGCTCCACGAAATTCGCGGGATTGAGGCCGCCGGTCTCGCTTTCCGTCCAGCGGTCCAACTTGCCGGTGACGACGTCGATGGAATAAGCGTCGACCGGAGACCGCGCCGAATCGACGGTGAATCCCAGGTCCCTGCTGTTTGGATGGAAACTGAGCGACGCGATGACTCCGGCAGGCGCATTGGTCAGGGGCCGGTATCTTTCCGTAGCAGTGTCGAGCAGATAGAGCTTCGTGATGCCGTTTTCGTTGGTCGAAAAGGCAATCGACTTGCCGTCGTCGCTGGCCGCCATGCCATCCACGTTCCATGGGATCGATTTGGTGAGAAACTTTGGGGTCATAGTGGCTAGGTCGTAACGCGCCAGCCCCTGGAATTCGCTGTCCCGGTCGCAAACGACATAAATGTCCTTGCCGTTGTGACTGAATGTCGCGGCCGAGTAGGCCACCGGATCGCCGGAGCCCTTGGGTGTGAGTAGTTTCTTTTCGCCCGAGGCAGCATCCACCAGCCAAAGATAGCTCTCATTGATCGAAATATCCTGCTCGATGATCAGTTGGCGATTGTCGGGCGACCACGCGATCGCCGCCCATCCTCCGCCGTCCACCTGGAGCAGCATGTGCGCCGTCGATGGGTCGGCCACATCCATCGTCCAAATATCGGTGTCCTTGTTGTTTCGCTCCGTTGAGCTGTAGGCCATCCTGGTGCTGTGGTGGGCCAGAATATACGACACGTTACGGCTTTTGCCGTCAGTCAGCAGCGTGACCCTTCCGGTAGGCATATCGTAGCGGTAGATCTGGTACCACTCCCCTCCGCCTGTGTCTTTCTGAAAGAGGAACGAGTCGCCCGTGGGCAGCCATGCCGCGCTCACCACCCGGTCTGGATAAAAGGTCAACTGCCTCCGCGCGCCGCCGGGCATGGCCACCGAGTGCACCTGCACGGTGTCCCCGAACCGGGTTCCAATCAGGATCTCCCGGCGGATCGGGTGCCATCCAAACAGAGACGCGCTGCGTGACTCACCATAACGCGCCGTATCCTCAGCGACCTTGACCGGGATAGGTGGTATGTTCTCAATCACCAGGTTGTCGGCAGGGTTCAAGAATGCGGCTGGATCTGAAGTGGGCTGTTGCGCGGCAATGTGCAGCACCAATGAAGCACAAATACAGGCAAGGAATGCGCGTCGTTTCACGCGAGCCTCCTCCACAGAGAATGCGGGCAGTATACATTGGAATCTCATCTTTCAGCGACGATTCGTTTGAGGTCCCACCCTTCAGGCAGATCCAGCCGCATAAAAAGCGAAACAACCTCGCATTAACGTGAATGTCGGCAGCGACTACGTTTCCAGAGGTCTCGGCGCTGCTCTCAGTGGGTCGCGACGAAAACGAACCTTTGCCGTTCTTCAACCCCAATTGCTGGGCCTGGAATTGCCGGCTTCCGAAGATCGGGTGGCACTGAACGTCAAGCAAGTGCGCTGTTATGATGTTAGGAGCCGCTATGGTCACTTCGGCCCGAGTGGGCGGTTAGCTCAGCTGGTTAGAGCGCCTGCCTTACAAGCAGGAAGTCGGGGGTTCGAGTCCCTCACTGCCCACCATCCCAAAGACTAACTCCAACATCCACTTGGAGTTAGTTACATGCGAGCCTCCTCACAAAACTTAGGACTCCTGCCTGTCCGGGCACTCAATGCGGATTTCAGCAGGAGTCCTATCGCGCCAATCTATCACCTCCCCTTTGTTGGCGCAAGCATCCCTCGCAGAACTGACCCACCTCAACCCTCCATAGGGACCCGGCCCGCCGCCCGGAACACAGCTCAATCCAAACCTAAGTTCATTGAGCACTACACGCAACGACCGCAATCTCTTGCGGCTGTCACTGTAGGTGCGCCTTTGCGTCGCAATCGGATCGGGAATCCCTTGTCATCCATCAGCGTGAACGCCCAGAGCAGGATCGGGTCTCGTGTCACGCGCCACCGCAGGACCGGATAACAACCCACGGCTTCACGGGATGTCCTGGGACGCGGTGTTCACGGCCTGCGAAGGATCAGGTGAGGAAGGGAAGCTATATGAACAACGGAGAAACCCCATCGACGACCACGATCAAGGTAATCGTGAGGCACAGCGCGACTTGCAAAAAGGACTACCCCGGTCGTTCTCAATACTACGAGGATTGCAACTGCCGCAAACACCTCTACATTTATGAGAACGGCGAGGACAGAACCATTTGCGCCAATACGCGGATCTGGAAAACCGCAGAAGCGTTTGCTCGTGAACAGTGGGATCTCCGCGATCCCGTCAAGCGGAAACTCAGAGAGATCGAGGAACGCGAGGCAGCTAAAGCGGCAGCTGAAGCGGCGGAGGCGGCGGCCGCCCAAGCTGCCAAAACTATGACCGTGTTGGTCGCCACAGACCGCTGGCTTAGCGCCCAAAAAGGTGTCAAGAAAGGGACCACGACGCAGCACCAGCAAATGGTCAACCGAGTCCGAGCCTGGGCTGAGGCCAACGGGATTGAAATGGTCGCCGACGTAACTGCCAACAATCTGGATGAGTGGCGCGGGAAGTGGGATCCTGACGCAGAGGAGCCATACAACCAGATGGGGTTAACGACCCAGAGGAATTTTCAGAATTACCTGAAGAGTATCTTCGAATACGTCGTAGGCCTTGGTTCCTTCCTCGAAAGAAGTCCCGCAGCCGGTCTGAAGTCAATCAAGGCAGAAAGCGAGGATGCGGAACCCCTTTCCTCCTCTCAGTTTGACTTTTTGATGGCTGTAATTGAGCCATTCTGCGCGATGCAGACCGGGGTCCTGCACAATCTGGCGGCTGAGCTCGAGGCAGAGTATTTGCTTCAGCGCTGGGCGGGACTCCGCATTGGCGATGCCGTCGCATTGCCGAGGACCGTGAGTTTTCGGCAAGGGTGCGTGACGCGATTTAGCTGACCTTGTTACGTTCAATCAGCCGTTGAGGTCGGCTGATATTGAGCAGGAGAAAAAGCGCATCTTCCATCCCCGAGCCAATCG
>JBEKOA010000168.1:0-10458 GCA_049522255.1 Occallatibacter sp. | reverse complement strand
GTAAGCGACGCGGAACTGGCTGCGCTGAATCTCAAACGATCCGACTTTCACGGTGAATGGAACTACACCCTCATGCCGTCTCTGAAATAAATAAATCAGTTTATTGTGACGCGATGCCTTAGCGCCTGAGGCAAGACAACGACCTGACCGAATTACGAATGCAATACCTCGAGCTTCGCCTTAGTCCAGGTTGTCGGGAGCGAGCGCGATGTTCGTTTCGCCGGCGGCCTTTTTTTCCTTGTAGGCTTTGACCCAGTCTTCCCAGTGCTTGCCGGCGGCGCGGTCTTTGCCGCTGAACTCTAGTCGGGCGATCTCGGCATAACTCACCTTGCGCTTGTCGGTCGCGGCGGGAGTAAAGTACTGGACCCAGGATTCGGCCAGGGTTGGGCCGGTGGTGCGGTTGAATATGTAAGCTTCAATGCGTTCGCCGGTTTTGAGCGTAAGTGTAACGTCGCCGCGATAGTCGAAGGCCTTTTCGAGAGCCTGACGCAGTTCGTCTTCGCTGGCCACGGTGGGAATCCAGCCTTCCAGCTTCTCGTGCTCGGTGCCGGGAGCCAGTTCCAGCGCTTCAACCTGTTCGCGTGTATACTTTAGGACTTCAGCGGTCATGCGTTGGTCACCTCAAGGCTCTCGACCGGCTCTGCAATCTGTACCAGCGTTGCCGGGCCGTGCGGAGCGGGCTCATTGAGCAGCTTCAGCGCAGCCTCATCTTTGTACAAGCTGAAGTTGCCGCGCACGATCGCCCAAAAACCCTTCAGCGATCCAAATCCATCCATCACCGCCGTGGGTTCGTAGCCGCAACTCACCATGCAGTTGGCGCACTTTGGGTTGCCCGAGGCCACGCCATACTCTTCCCACTTTGTGGATTCCATCAACTCTTTGAAGCTGTCGGCATAGCCGTCCTGAAGCAAGTAACAGGGCCGCTGCCAGCCGAAGATGTTATAAGCGGGTGATCCCCAGGCCGTGCAATCATAGTTGCGCTTGCCCATCAGGAATTCTAGAAACAAGGGCGACATGTTGAACTTCCACGTGGGCTTGCGATTGGATAGGATGGCGCGGAAGAGGCGGCGCACGCGGGCGCGGCCCATAAAGCGATTCTGGTCTGGAGCCTTGTCGTAGCTGTAGCCCGGTGAAAGGACCACTCCCTCGACGCCCATGTCCATGACTTCATCGAAGAAGGCGCGAACACCGTTTGGATCTGTGCCATCAAAGAAAGTGGCGTTCGTGGTGACGCGAAAGCCGCGACTGACGGCCTCTTTGATGCCTTCAATGGCGATGTCGTAGCCGCCCTCGCGGCAGACTGAAAAGTCGTGATGCTCGCGCTGGCCGTCGAGATGAACGGAGAATGTGAGATACTTTGATGGCTTGAATTCCGGCAGACGGCGCTTCAACTCAAGAGCATTGGTGCAGAGATAAACATATTTCCTGCGCGCTACGAGGCCGTTGACGATCTCGACGATCTGTGGATGCAGCAGCGGCTCGCCGCCGGGCAGAGAAACCATAGGTGCACCGCACTCCTCGACCGCGGCGAAGCACTCCTCTGGGGTAAGCTGCTTCTTCAGAATATGCGGCGGATATTGCACCTTGCCGCAGCCGGCGCAAGCCAGGTTGCAACGGAAGAGCGGCTCAAGCATCAGCACCAGCGGATAGCGTTTGTTGCCGGCGAGCTTCTTCTTCAATACATAGGTAGCAACCGTAGCCATCTGGGAGATTGGAATAGCCATATTTACCTGAACCCTCCGAGTTAGCTTCTAGCAGCTAGCTCCTAGCAAAAGACAAAATCAAACCCGGGACGCTGGCACAACCAGTCAAAAGCTAACAGCTAAAGGCTAGTGGCTAGAAGCTGCTGCCCCGTTCCATTGCCCGCCGGTAGCTGGTAAGAGCCATCAGCGGGAAGTATTGGCGATACATGTTATAAGCCAGATAAAAGACTCTGGGGAATCCTGTGCCGGTGATGATGCTTTGTTCGACAGCTCCCTCACCCAGCGATTCATCCCATCCGCCGTCAACGCGCTGGCGGGTAAGCAGCCAACGGACACCTTTTGCGAGAGAGTCGGAACGGTCGTCGCCGGCGGCTATCAGTGCAAGCAGCGCCCATGCCGTCTGCGATGGGGTGCTCAAGCCCACACCACGAGTATTTGGATCGTCATAGCTGCCGCAGGTCTCGCCCCAGCCGCCATCGGGGTTCTGCACCATGCGAATCCACTCGGCCGCCTGCTGTACCTGCGGCTCGAGATGATCAACACCAATGGCGTCGAGTCCGCGCAGCACTAGAAAGGTCCCGTAGATGTAGTTGACGCCCCAGCGGCCAAACCAGCTTCCGTCGGGCTCCTGCTCACTGAATATGAACTTGATGGCCCGCTTCACGCGCTTGTCGTCGCGTGTGTAGCCGTAAGTCGCCAGCATCTCCAGCATTCTTCCCGTAATGTCGACCGTGGGCGGATCGAGCATTGCGTTGTGATCCGCGAATGGGATGTACTGGAAGATCATCTTGGTGTTGTCTTTGTCGAAGCTGCCCCAGCCGCCGTTTTTGCACTGCATGGCGAACTCCCACGCGATGGCTCGCTCGGACACCTGATGCTGATAGCGTTCGCGCGGGTTCTCGACCTTATTCAGCGCCAGCAACACCTGCGCAGTGTCGTCGGTGTCGGGATAAAACTCGTTATTGAATTCAAAGTACCAGCCGCCGGGCTCGGTCTTGGGGACCTTGACGGCCCAATCGCCCCTGTGGCGGACCTCTTTGGAGAGCATCCAGTCCGCAGCTTTGACCATGCGAGGATCGGTCGGAGGCACGCCAGCCTCGCCCAGTGCGTAGACCGCCTGCGCAGTATCCCATACTGGCGAGACACAGGGCTGCATACGGAAGGTTGGTTCCGGCATGCTTCCGTTGGCAGGCTCTTCAATGCCCAGCTTTTCAAACTCATCGCGCGCACGAATGACCTGTGGGTCGTCCTCGGAGTAGCCGAGGCAGCGCAGGGCAATGATAGCGTTCAGCATGGCGGGATAGATTGCGCCCAGGCCGTCGGTCATCTCCAGGCGCTCCAGCATCCACTTTTCCGCGCGCTTGAGGGCCAGCGTGCGAAGAGGGCGAATGTGAACCGCTTCGGCCCAGTGCATCAGCCGGTCCAGAACGATGAAGAAGTTTCGCCAGGAGAGGACTGAACTGCGATCTCTGCGCAGACGAAGGATCGAGTTGGCCCGGCCGCCTACGAACAACTCGTCAATTCCCTGCTCCGGCTGGATTTTCTTGAAGGGCTTCCTGGCAAACACGATAGCCAGCGGAACAAGAATCGAGCGCGACCAGGAAGAGATCTCGTAGATATTGAAGTAGAACCACTTGGGAAAAAGAACAATTTCCGGTGGAATGGCGGGCACGGCGTCGTAGTCGTACTCGCCCAGCGCGCAAAGATACATCTTAGTGAAAGTGTTGCACTCGACGACTCCACCGTGCTCCAGGACCCACTTGCGGCACTTCGCCAGCCGTGGATCGTCGGCGCTGACCCCCAGCAACTTGGCCGAGGAGTAGCACTTGACGGAGAGCGAGACGTTACCTGGCCCGCCAGGATAGATGCTCCAACTGCCGTCGTCGTTCTGGTAGCGCATCATCTCGGTGAGCGCGCGACGGAGCCTGCCCGCATCGCCGGTATCCAAGAGCGTGTGCAGAAAAATGTAGTCGGCTTCGAGCATTGCGTCGGCTTCGAGTTCCCCACACCAATAACCATCGGGATGCTGCAGGGAGAGCAGGAAGTCCCGCGAGCGAACAACGGCCGATTCTACATCCGCCATGTCCGCATCGATCCGCCCGAAACGGGGCGCCACGGATTGCGTCTTCCTTTGCTGAATACTCATGCGATTCGAAATGCCTCAGTTCCTGTTGAGCCTCTAGCCGCTTGCTTCCAGCCACTGGCCGTATGTCCCGGTGAGCCAGTCGTCGGATTGTTGCCAAAGCTGACCGCTGCCAAAAACAGCTAAAAGCCAGAGGCTGAAAGCTTAAAGCTATTGTTGCATTACCTCACGGCCACAGCTTCTGCGCCGCCGGCTCCGCCTATGGCTTGGATGATCTCAGGTGGCAGGCCGAAGCGCACATTCTCCGGCATCACCTCAATCTCTTCGACGTTGTCAAAGCCGTTTAGTCGTAGATAATTGACCACGTCCTCGACCAGCACCTCGGGAGCCGAGGCTCCGGCTGTTACCGCTACCGTGCTGATGCCTTGGAGCCAGGCCGGGTCGATGGCCTGTGAGTTATCAATCAGATAACCAATGGTCCCCAGATTGCGCGAGACCTCGACCAGCCGGTTGGAATTCGAACTGTTGGTTGAGCCCACAACCAGCACCAGGCCGGCATTGTGCGCCACGTTCCGGACCGCGACCTGGCGGTTTTCCGTGGCGTAGCAGATGTCCTGGGAGTGGGGGCCGACGATGTTGGGAAACTTCACCTTGAGAGCGCGGATGATGTCGCGCGCCTCGTCAAGCGAGAGCGTGGTCTGGGTCAGATAGGCCACGCGGTCGGGATCGGGAACCTGAAGTGCATCCACCTCGGCAACGTTCGAGACCACCTGGGTCGCCTCCGGCGCTTCGCCCAGCGTGCCCTCGATCTCATCATGGTCACGGTGGCCAATGAGCACCAACGAATAACCCTGCTTGGCAAACTTAACAGCCTCGATGTGGACCTTGGTGACCAGTGGGCAGGTGGCGTCGATGACCTTGAGATTGCGCTCCTTGCTGATCTCCCTCACCGCGGGCGAGACTCCGTGGGCCGAGTAGATAACGCGCTGGCCATTGGGCACGTCGTCGATCTCATGGACGAAGATCGCTCCCTTTTCTGCCAACTCATTGACGACATAACGGTTATGGACGATCTCCCGGCGGACGTAGATGGGAGCGCCAAAGGTTTCCAGTGCGATCTTCACGACGTCGATCGCGCGCACCACTCCGGCGCAGAAACCGCGCGGCTTGAGCAACAACACCCTCTTCTGACTGGGGGAAGTCTCGGAGCGGAACTCGTTCGAGATGGAATCGAGCGGAGTTGTGGTCACACTGTCAGTATACCAATTTGGCTGTCGGGAGTGGGAGCTAGGGCCGCGGGGCACACAGGGGTTCATAAGCGGAACCAGGGCCACACCCGTCACGGGATTTGCCAAAGCGGATGGACTTGATAAAATGTGGCCGAATAAACATCTTAAAAGGAGATTCCTCTGGAATGAAACCTTTTCAAAGCCATCGACTTTGCTTCAACTTTCAAAAGGGACTCGGGACTCTATTGTTCGGTTTGGCCGCACTGGCTGTGGCCACTCCGGCTTTCTGCGGTCCGATTCACGATGCGGCCCGTGCGGGCGATCTGGACAAGGTCAAATCGCTGATCAAGGAGAGTCCGGGTCTTGTCTCAAGCAAAGACGACAAGTACGGACAGACGCCTCTGCATATTGCGGCCTTCAACGACCGCAAGGATGTTGCGGAGTTTCTGCTGGCAAACAAGGCAGATGTCAACGCCAAGGCCAAGAACGGATCGACGCCCTTGCACCTGGCTGCGGCCAAAGGCAACAAGGACATGGTCGAGCTGCTGCTGGCCAATAAGGCCGACATCGATGCCGTGGACAATGAAGGCTGGTCGCCTTTGCACTCCGCGGCGACTTGGAACCAGAAAGAGGTTCAAGAACTTTTGATTGCAAAGGGCGCAAAGGACTTGCCTGCCCCGCCGAAGCCCGCGGCGCCCACCCCTCCCGCGCAAAAGGCGCCTCCCATAAAGACCGGCGAGGACGGCCAGTTCAACCTGATGGACGACGGGACCGTCGTAGACACGAAGACGAATTTAATGTGGATGGGCCGGGATAACGGAGCCGCGCTGAGCTGGCCCGACGCCAAGAAGTATGCGACTGATTATCGCGGGGCCGGGTACTCGGATTGGCGGCTGCCGACGCTGGCCGAATTGTCTGCTCTCTACGACAAGAGCAAGACGCGCAAGATCTTTTGTCCGAGCGCGGTAGACGATCTTGGCGCCGCGGCGGATGAGGTCCATCTGACGACTACGATTCACCTCACCTGCACCCGGGTCTGGACCGCGGATGAGCGCCGCGACAAGCCGGGCTCGGCGACGGTCTTCGATTTCCACGCGGACAAGGATGCCGCGCGGCCTGAGGCCAAGGATTTCCTCGATACCGCGAGCCGGGTGCTGGTGGTGCGGGAGATGAAATTGCCTGGCGCGTCTACCAGTGCAACGAAGTAAGGCTCCGAAGTCGCGGGAATCCGCATCTACTCCCCACGGACGAACGGTTGTCCGTGGGGGCTCTGGGATTGGCTCACCCGGCCATACCCCAACCCCTATTCTGGAGATAAGTTATTTATTTTGAATGGGTTGAAGCCCAAGGTAGAGTTGCAAAATCGTCATTCTGTTGAATTTACGGCCAGAATATTGATTCTGAACGGGCTACGGGGATGCCGTGCGGTCTACGGGGTTCGGGTAGATGGCGATCCACTCCGAAGAGGAGAATCGCGCTTGAACGGATTTGGCTTAGCTTTATCCGTCGAAATCGACCCAGAACGATTGTGCAGCGATTGCAGGTAACTCTCTGCAAAATGAGGAGAGCACTTAAGTAGATTTAGCACCGGCCGAGCAGGGCGTTTGCGGTGGAGGTTCGTGGTTTCCCACCCATCGCAAAGTGCGCGATGGATGGGGCAACCGCACCCGGCACCCGGCTGGATATATCTGCTTGTGAAATCCTCGTTTTTCCTCTGTCTGCCGGGATTTCAACCGGCTTTTAAACGAAACGCGTAGGTCGACTGACGACTAGAATCAAGAGTACGTATGGCTGAATTTACGCATTTGCATTTGCATACTGAGTACTCGCTGCTGGATGGGGCTTGCGACGTTACCAAGCTGGTTGACCGGGTGGCGGCGCTGGGACAGACCTCTGTCGCAATGACCGACCACGGAAATATCTATGGGGCTGTGCACTTTTTTGCCGCAGCCAAAGCCAAGGGAATCAAACCTATTCTTGGGTGCGAGCTCTACATCTGCAAGCATGAGGACCACCGCGCGCCCGGTGACGGGGATGAGAACAATCACCTGCTGGTGCTCGCCACTAACGAGGATGGGTACCGGAACCTGATCCGGATCACCTCGGAGGCCTCGCTGCATGGCTTCTATCGCAAGCCTCGCGTTAGCAAGCGGTACCTGGCCGAAAACTCCAAAGGCCTGATCGGGTTTTCGGGATGCTTGAGCGGAGAGCTGTGCGAGGAGTTGGTGGCGGGCAACTACGAGAAGGCACGCGGCGTGGCGCAGCAGTATGAAGATATCTTCGGCAAGGGTAACTTCTATCTCGAGATACAAGATCAGGGCCTCGAACAGGAAAAGAAGATACACGAGGCACTCTTCCGGCTGGAAAAGGAACTTAGAATTCCATTAGTCGCGACCAATGACTCGCATTACTTGTGCGGTGAAGACTCGCACGCGCACGATGTGATGCTGTGCGTGCAGACGGGCGCGACGATTCACGACAAGGAAAGGTTCCGCTTCGATTCGGACCAGTTCTTTGTGAAGAGTGCCGAGGAGATGGGGCAGATATTCAAGGATGCGCCTGGAGCATTGCAGCGCACGATGGAGATAGCCGAGCGGTGCCAACTGAAGATGCATCCAGTCGACAATCCCTTTCCGGAGTTTGCGGTTCCCGAGGGGCATACGATCGACAGTTACTTCGAGCACGTATGCCGCGAGGGATTCAAGAAGCGGATGGAGACGGCGGTGCGGCAGTTGGAACTGCGCGGGGTGCGGCGCTCAACGCCCGACCAGTACCAGGCACGCCTCGAATACGAGATCGGCATCATCAAGCAGATGAAGTACCCAGGGTACTTCCTGATCGTGTGGGACTTCATCAAGTATGCGCGGGACAATGGCATTCCCGTCGGGCCGGGGCGCGGATCGGGCGCCGGTTCTCTTGTCGCGTATTCGATGGAGATTACTAACATCGATCCGCTGCAAAACACTCTGCTCTTCGAGCGGTTCCTGAATCCTGAACGCGTATCGATGCCTGATATCGACGTCGACTTCTGTCAGAATCGGCGCGGGGAAGTTATTGAGTATGTAACGCGCAAGTATGGACGCGACCAGGTGGCGCAGATTATCACCTTCAACACCATGGCGGCCAAGGCGTCGATCAAGGATTGCGGCCGTGCTATGGACATGCCCTACGGAGATGTTGACCGGATCGCCAAGCTGATTCCGGCGACGGTGGGCATGACGATCGACACGGCTAAAAAGCTCGAGGGGCTGGTAAGAGGCTCAGGGGTTCATGCTTCCGCTGTGGTAATTGCGCCGCGTCCGCTGACCGAGTTAGTGCCGGTAGCTAAAACCAAGAACGACGAAATTGTAACTGCCTATGATATGAAGGCCGTCGAGAAGATGGGCCTGCTGAAGATGGACTTTCTGGGGTTGACGACACTGACGGTGATCGACGACTGCCTGAAGCTGATCGAGAAGAGCCGCGGCGAGAAGGTAGACATCGACGCTATTCCTCTCGACGATGAGGAGACTTACAAGAAGGTCTTTCAAACGGCGCTGACTGCGGGCATTTTCCAGTTTGAGTCCAACGGAATGCGGGACATGCTGCGGCGCTACAAGCCTGACAAGCTGGAGGATTTGACGGCGTTGACGGCGCTCTTCAGGCCGGGGCCAATCCAAGGCGGCATGACAGATGACTTTATAGAGCGCAAGTGGGGGCGGCGCAAGGTGGAGTATATGCTGCCGGAGTTAGAACAAATTCTCAAGGAAACTCTGGGAGTTATTGTCTATCAAGAACAGGTCATGCAGATCTCGAATGTGCTGGCGAGTTATTCGCTGGGCGAGGCGGATTTGCTGCGCCGGGCAATGGGCAAGAAGAAGCCCGAGGAGATGGCCAAGCAGCGCGATCGCTTCATGGATGGAGCGGATAAGCTGGGCCACAAGAAGGCGACAGCGGGCGAGATTTTCGACCAGATGGAGAAGTTTGCGGGGTACGGATTCAATAAGTCGCACTCAGCAGCTTATGGACTTGTGAGTTATCAGACGGCCTATCTAAAGACACACTACCCGGTAGAGTTCATGGCGGCGCTACTGACTTCGGAGACATCGAAGCCGGAGAATGTGGTGAAATATATCGCCGAGTGCAAGGAGATGGGAATCAGCGTTGAGCCGCCGGATGTTCAGGTCTCAGGGGCGCAGTTTACGCCACATGGCGATGCTATCCGATTCGGACTGGCCGCGGTGAAGAACGTAGGCGGAAATGCGATCGAGTCGATCACCAAGGCGCGCACAGAGGCCGGCGGGCGTTTCAAGAGCTTCTGGGAGTTTTGCGAAAAGGTTGATCTTCGTGTAATGAACAAGCGGGTGATCGAGTCGCTGATCAAGTCCGGAGCACTGGACTCGCTGGGTTCGCGGGCATCGCTGATGAAGGCCGTGGACAAGGCGATGGAGCGTGCGCAGAGGGCGCAGAAAGACGCGGCGCAAGGACAGAGCGGGTTGTTTGGGCTGTTCAACGAAACGCCCGCGCCGGGCCGCGGCGGCGATGACCTGCCGATGACGCCTGAGTGGGAAGAGGGCGAGCGTCTGGCCAACGAGAAAGAAGTGCTGGGCTTCTTTGTCTCGGGACATCCGCTGGATAAGTACGCCGAGAAACTGCGTAACTTGACGGGAGTTATCTCGACGGCTGAGGCGCTGGAGCGCAAACCACCGGAGAAACGCTGGGGTGCGCAAGCTGATCCCTCCGATGAGATTCTTGTTGCGGGAATGATTCTGGCACTGCAAGTGAAGAAGACCAAGAAGGACCAGAAGCTCTACGCAACCGCGGCCCTTGAGGATGCGATCGGAAAGATCGAGTTGGTCTGTTTTCCCCGGGATTACGAGAGGCTTTCGGGCCAGTTGAAGATGGAAGCGCCGGTGCTGGTGCGGGGTGTGCTTCAGGGCGAAGAAGACGCTTCGCCAAAGATTGCGGTGAGCGCGATTCAGTCACTTGAAGAGGTGCAGGTCAAGCTGCCGAGTGGGATACGGATTCGCATCAATCTTGAGCGGGCATCGGAAGAAATGTTTGCTGCTCTCAAGAGCGCGGCGGAGGCTGCGCCCGGGCCGGGCAAGGTTCTAATGCATCTTGAAAAAGGGGGTGAATACGCGGTCATTCTGGAACCGGAAGGGATGAGCGTAGCGGCGGACAAGGGATGGGTAGAGCGCGTAGAAGAGTTACTGGGCAGGGGAACTGTGCAGGCGGTGGGATAAAGTCTGTGCATAAGGCCGACGGAGTTCTACACGGCGGGAGTTTTCCGCGGCCCTAGCCACAAGAACACAGACACGGCAGGGCAGGCGCGCCTAATGTCTAGCCAAAGATATTTGAAATTTGACCCCACCGGTCGTCGGTCCGATGATCTTGTTGTCAAGACGAGAACACGGGAGGGCGACCGGTGGAGACTTTCACAAGGCTGTTTGGTACCCTGCTG
>JBEKOA010000167.1:0-18594 GCA_049522255.1 Occallatibacter sp. | reverse complement strand
ATATCGGCATTCGCAGCTCCAAATGTTAGGACCCTGGTTGTCCGCCAAACACCCCCCGGCTCATCTGTTGGGCGAGATGCTGTAGGCTGAGCAAACGCTCCGCCCGTTTGGTGGGTCATTAGATGATGACCATTTGGTGCCTATTCCCCAGGAGGCATGAAAGCCGACGGTCCACCAATGTCAGATCTTCAACTACGCGAAATGACCGAATCATCCATATTCAATTTGCCCTGCGGATCGCTCCGTAAAAGCGCCGATGGCGCCGAAGAGCCCCTTCGGCTGGCGGGAAAAGCACAGAGCGCAGGCAGTTTGCAGAGAAATACCATCTACCGGCGCACAATACAAAGATGAACAACAACCAGAGGTTCGGGTTTCCCTATTCCCTATTCCCTATTCCTTGTTCCCTGTTTCCTGCCCGAGGAGCTACCCCCCCTATTTATATTTTCAAAACCTTGCAGGTGATTACTTGATAAACCATCTTTTCGGACATGCGGCCCTGGAAGGCCCATCTTTTCAGTGTTTTTTGCGCCTTCGAGTGAATTCGTCTGCGGCATCTGCAGAGAGAATGTTGGCCCTTGCCTGGTTACTCCGCATCCGCAGCGGATCTAATTCCATAAAAGCTCAACGCCGCGTCGCCCTGTTCGAGCAGCCGCGTCCGGGCGAGCAAGCCATAGCGGTCTTCAAGCCGCTCTTTGCGCCGATGCTCTGCGATCACTAGCGCTCCTTCCGCAAGCAGCCCGCAAGCCGAACCGCCAAGCAGGCCCAGCGTAGCCGCATAATCTTCAGCCGCATCGTAGGGCGGATCGAGAAAAGCTAATTCGTAGCGTTCTGGTCTTTGGTTTGGCGAGCAAGCTCGGCGCAGAGTCGCTCCCACTGAAGCGGCGTGGATGCGGAATCCCGCAGTTAGTCCCAATCCTTCGAGGTTGGCGCGTAGAACCTTCAGCGCCGCCGGAGCCCGCTCGACGAACTCGACCCGCGCCGCTCCACGGCTGAGCGCCTCGATGCCCACCGCGCCCGACCCGGCATACAAATCCAGAAACGCCGCGCCTTGAATCCGGGGAGAAAGCACGTTAAATAACGTTTCGCGCAGCCGGTCGCTGGTGGGCCGCGTGGCCAGCCCAGCAGGGGCCTCGAGCGTGCGGGAACGGAGCGATCCTGCGATAACACGCATCAGTTCAGCATACGGGAAGCGCGCCAGGGCCCGACCCACTACAATCCAGATATGCGAGGCTGGTCAATCCCGCTGGGCCGTTGGATGGGCGTCGAGATGCGTGTCCACGCCTTCTTCCCGCTGCTTGCGATCGTCTGCCTGGTGATCAGCGCGCCGGAAGGCATGGCGCGCGGCCTGGCGCTCTTTCTGGTGCTGGTTTCAGCAGTTGTTGTGCGGGAGACAGCGCGCCTTCTCGTGGCCGCCTGGCTTGGATTGCGGCTGCGCGCCATTCTGCTCTTGCCTATCGGCGGACTCTTTGCCTATGCCGACCCCGAGAGCCAGGAGAAATGCAGTCAAGGCAGCGGGCAATTCGCCATGGCGCTGGCCGGTCCTCTGGCGAACCTGGCCACGGCGCTTATGCTGGCCGTGGCGTTTCTAGGCGCCAGTGGGGACCTCAATCTCTTCAGCCAGCCGTGGATCTCGGCCGCCTGGCTGGTGCGCAGCATGGTTTGGATGCAGGCAGGCCTGGGCCTCTTGCATCTGCTCCCCGCTTATCCGTTGGACTTTGGCCGGTTGCTCCGGGGCAGCTTTGCCCGCGACCACGGAATCTCTCCCTCGGGCCGCGCAGCCGCCGGAATCGGCCAGGTGCTGGCGCTGGCCGCCATGATCAGCTATATGTTCCTGCATAGTCCCTGGCTGGTCATTGCCGGCTTCTTCATCATGATCGGCGCGCAGATCGAGGACCAGGGCGTCTTCTTCCAGTCGGTGGTTGACACGGTGCACATGCGCGAAGTGATGCTCACCGACTTTGCCACCCTCTCGCCCTCCGATACGCTGGCCGACGCGCTGGTCCGCTGCGTTCATTCATTGCAGGAGGATTTTCCCGTCGTGCGCGGTCCGCAACTGGTCGGCATCATCTCGCGTCAGCGCATCGTGGACGCCCTGCGCAGCGACGGCAACGGTTACGTGCAGGCGGTGATGTCCAAGGCCTTCCAGGTGGCGCGACCCGAGGATACCCTGGGAACCACAATTCGCCGCATCCAGACCGGCCGCGGGCTATCGCTGATCCCTGTCACCGAGAGCGGTCGCGTCGTAGGTATCGTGAGCGTGCAGAACCTGATGAGTTCGATGTCGCTCCTGGCCGAGCAGCGCCGCCTCGAACGTGAGGATGCCCGCGAAGAAGCCAGAGACTGACAGGGCCCATGGCCACCGATTCCGAAGCTCCGCTCGCGCCCGGCCTTTACCTCGTGGCCACCCCCATCGGCAACCTGGGCGACATCACCCTGCGTGCCCTCGACGTGCTGCGCCGCGTGGATCGTATCGCCTGCGAAGACACCCGCCAGACACAGAAGCTGCTCAATCACTTTGAAATTACAACCCACACCGTGAGCTGCCATCAGCACAACGAGCACCAGCGCGCGGCCGAGCTGATTGAGGCTCTCAAAGCCGGCGGCCGGATCGCCATCGTTTCGGATGCTGGAATGCCCGGCATCAGCGATCCCGGAGGCTGGCTTGCCGCCGAGGCCATCGCCGCGGGAGTACCGGTAATTCCCATCCCCGGAGCCAATGCGGCGCTCAGCGCCCTGGTCGCCTCCGGACTGCCATCAGTCGAGTTTCACTTCATCGGCTTCCTGCCAGAGAAGGCCGGAGCCCGGCGAACAAGGCTCGAGGCCCTGGCGGAGGAGGTTCAAAGAGCAGACTCCGCGCGCACGTTGGTCCTTTACGAGGCTCCGCACCGTATTCTGGAGACTCTCGCGGATCTGGAAAGCATATGGGGTCCCGCCCTGCGCGTCGTCGTAGCCCGCGAACTGACCAAGATTCATGAGGAGTTTCTGCGCGGCACCCTGGCCGATGCTCGCCGGGAACTGGCGGGACGCGATCGCATTCGCGGAGAAATCACCCTTCTGGTCGAGGCGCGGCCGCTTGCTCAAGATGACCCCGGTCACGCATCCGTCAAGATTGCAGACCGCCTCGCCCGCATCCAGGCTGAGGCCGGTCCCGAGGCCAACATCGACGAAAAAGAAGCTCTCAAGCGGCTGGCGCGGGAATTGGGCCAGTCCAAAAGCGATCTCTATCGCGAACTCCAAAGGGAACGCGCGCACAGGCGGTAACACCCGCTTTGTTTGCTGCCGGGGTCCCCGAAGAGCGGTCTTTGTTCTCTGGGGTGGCTATTCTCTGCATCTCTTCATCTCTTCAATCTCGGCGATCAACTGTTCAAGTTGCTCCTGCTTGCGGCTGCTCATATCCAGAAAGCGGATGCCGACATGATGCCGGTCATGAATGGCCTGAATGACTCCTCCGAGGCGAAATGGCAGCCCTGCGAGGCGAAACTCGGTCTCAACCCGCGTATAGATGCCCACCGGAAAGGGCTCATCGGTCTGGATGCGGCAGCCACCAAGGCTCAGATCGAGGATCCGTCCGGTCAGCCGGGAAGCAACATTGATGAGAAAGATCACAGCCGAGGTATTGACCCCTTCGCGCGACTGCACACGCCGTTCGCGCCCGGAGGGCTTTACCAGCGAGGGACCGGCCAACCGCGCGCCGGCTCGTTGCAGCTCACCCTGTGTCCGTATGCCTGGAGAGGTCGGTTCCAAAGGACTCTGCCTGCTCGCCCCTGACTCTGCCGCAGTGTCAGAAGCTAACACCCCGGCCCCGGTCGCTTCTGCGGCTGAGGCTCCTCGCGCTTCGCCGCCCCTGGGCAGAATCGACAGTCGCCGCACTCCTGACAAGACCTGCGAAGCGACATCCTGCGCCCGAGCCGGGAACATGGGTGAAGGCAGGTTGTCCTCTGCCCCGGCGGGTGGCGAAGAGGCTTGCTCTGCCGCGAGCTCTGCGGCTGCCTGCTCTTCAGCAGCCCGCATCGCCGCGGCTTCTTCCGCTGCCGCCTTATTCCTGGCAGCCTGCTTTGCGGCATTCTCTACCTCGGCGATTGCCTCCAGAAACTCCTCTTTGCGCCGCGCGGAGACATCGACAAAGCGAATGCCGACCTGGTTCCGGCCATCGGTCCATTGGGTCGTGCCACAGAATCGGAAGGCCAGCCCGTTCACCTTGAAGGTAACCTCGACGCGCACCACGCCTCGAGCAGGAAAGCGATCCCTGGTACACAAGCAGCAACCAGTCAGGCTGAGATCGACAACACGGCAAGGAAGAGTTGAGCCGTGCTCAACCAGCAGAAGATGAGCATCGACGTCCACCTCAAAGCGGGGAACCGCCCTGAGATTTTGTCGACCGGCTTCAAGCTCTCCCACCTTTTCTGCCGGTTCCATCCACCCCACCGCGTCTCGACCGCGAGAATCAGCCCTTTCCAGCCGTTTCCCACGGACGTAGAGGGGCTGGCTGCGCAGCTTCACGGCCCTTCAAGCGGTCGTACTGATACAAATCGCTGGTGGTTCCCAGCGACTCGTTGTACAAATCAATGGCGCCGGTCAACTGCTTCAACTCTTCCGTGAACAGATGAATCGCCTGCAATTGACTGGCCGTCGCTGGAAGTTCAAATTGGGGCGTCTTAATGAACTTCTGGTAGCCTCGATCCAACAATTTGGCCACCTGAGTCCCAATCAGAGCTCCCGGATGCACGGCAAAGACCGCCGGCGTCTCGTTGTGCGCGGAAGCGACGAGCACCGCCCCGGCCCCGTGCTTGCTCACGAGCGCGCCGCCTGGGACTTCGGTTGAGGGAGTCACATCGAAGGAATGCGCACGCAGGGTCTCCAGCGTCTGACCGAAATTCGAATTGGGGGATCTACGGCTCACGGCACCCTTCCAGTCTGCGAGGATATTGAAGCGGGTATCGGCGGAATCCTCTTGAATCACCCATCTCGCTTACCTAATCTCGCATAACCGGAGAGCTGACCGCAATCGCCATGAGATTCGAAGACTCGCACGACAAGCCCGGCTCCTTGTTGACCGATCGCATCGGCAAGACGCCGCTGATCCGGCTTGAGCGGGTTGTCAGGGGCCTCAAAGACATCACATTGCTGGGCAAAGCGGAGTGGACCAATCCCGGCGGAAGCGTCAAGGACCGAGCTGCGGCAGCCATGGTGCGCGACGCCTTCGAGCGCGGGCGCATGGCGCCGGGTAAGACCATACTGGACTCCTCCAGCGGCAACAACGCCGCCGCTCTCGCCATGCTGGGCGCGGCGCTGAACTTCCCGGTCCACCTTGCCATCCCTTCCAGCCTTTCAACGGAACGTAAACGGATTCTCGCGGCCTTTGACGCCACCGTCGACTGGACCGACCCCAACCAGGGCTCCGATGGCGCCATTCGCCGCGCCCGCGAAATGGCCGGCAACGACCCGGATCGCTATTGCTATCTGGACCAATACTCGAATGACGCCAACTGGCTGGAGCACTTTGAGACGACGGGACTGGAGATCTGGCAGCAGACCGACGGGCAGATCACCCATTTCGTCGCCGGCCTGGGCACCGCCGGCACGTTCATGGGCGCGGCTCGGCGGCTGAAGGGGTTCAATTCGACGCTCCAGGCTATCAGCGTTCAGCCCGACTCGCCCTGCCATGGCATCAAGGGCCTCCGGCATATGGGCTCGTCTATCGTTCCGGCATTCTATGATCCGCGGCTGGCCGACCGCTCCGTAGAGATTGGGACCGATGCAGCCTATGAGATGGCCCGGCGGCTGGCACGCGAAGAGGGTCTACTGGTCGGCATCTCGGCGGCCGCGATCGTTGCGGCCAGTGTCGAGATTGCGCACCAGGAAGCTGCAGCCGGCCGGCAAGCGTCGATCGTCGCCATACTGCCGGATGCGGCAGACAAGTACCTCTCCGAGCGCTTCTGGCAGACAGACTGTTAGGCCCGCGCAAATCTCTGTAAGTAATTGAAAGACTTCTTTACTTGGGTCCAATCCCGGCTTGATAATCTCGCTAACTTCGAGCGTACGCGCTTCTCCGTCTTCTCCTCCCCTTCGCGTTCGATCTCCGAGCCAATCCAGGAGGTTTTAACCATGAACAAGCTCAGCTCAGTTCTGCTGGGACTGTCTCTCGCGGTTGCCTGTAGTCCTGCGGCCATCGCACAAGATCAATCTGCGGCAGCAGTCTCCGCGCCCAAGTACCTGCAGATCACGGTTGAATACACCAAGCCAGGCAAGGGCGGCCTGGCTCACGACAAGACGGAGGGAGCTTTTGTCCAGGCGATGGACAAAGCCAAGTTTCCGATTCACTATTTGGCTTTCAATTCGATGTCCGGCAAGCCGCGAGCCATCTACCTGGCGCGCTTCAGCTCCTTTGACGAACTGCAACAGGCCAACAAGATCTTCGATGAGCCGGCCATCGGGGCCGAGTTTGAAAAGCTTAACGTGGCCGATGGCGAACTGCTGGAAGATAGCAAGCAGCTGATCTTCAGCTTCGTGCCCGACCTGAGCTACCACTCCAGGACCCCCAGCCCAAGTATCCGCTATCTGGAAGCCCGCATCCTCCACGTTCGTCCCGGCCATGGCAAGGACTTCGAAGATCTCGTGAAGATGTGGATGTCCATCGCTGACAAGGCCGGCAGCACCGACCATTGGGGTGCATACCGCATGGAGTACGGAGACCAGGTTGGCTCCTATGTCTTCCTCACCGGCGATGATTCGATGGCCGACATCGACCAGAGTTACGCCGAGAATCCGAAGTACATGGCGGTCATGACGGATGACGATAAGGCGAAAATGCGCGAACTGCGCACCGCGGCCCTCGACACCGACCGGTTTGAGCTCTACTCAGTCAATCCCGCCCAGAGCTATGTGAGCGACGAGTACGTCAAGACCGACCCCAAGTACTGGAAGCCGAAGCCTCCAGCCACCCCCGCCGCCAAGCCTGCTATGGAAGAAAAGAAAGCCAAGCCGTAACAATCATCCATTCACAGCTCTGAATTTCTTGCGCGCGGCCCCGGCACCATCGGACGGAGCCGCGCGACTCTCTGCCTCTACTCACGCAGCGAGACCCGGGGCTAATGCCTTGCAAACAAAGCTGCGGCCATAACTGCTGCGAATCTGTTTGCAGTTTTGTAATGGATCGTTCAACAGCCATAAGCCTAAAGCATGAAGCTCTACGGCCTATATTTACCCCTGCTGGTACAATGGAAGAGGCCGCGGTGTGCGGTGAAATGTCTTATTTTTGTCTCCCAACCCCATGGCCTGATCGGCCGAACCCGAGAGAAGGAAAACCGCACCTGTGACCCAGACGATACGCAATATCGCCATCATTGCCCATGTTGACCACGGTAAGACAACTCTTGTAGACGCGATGTTGCGGCAGTCCGGTACATTCCGCGCCAACGAACAGGTGGCCGAACGGGTCATGGATTCGAATGAGCTGGAGCGGGAGCGGGGCATTACCATCCTGGCAAAAAACACCGCCATCGTCTTTGAAGGCGGCAAGATCAATATTGTCGACACGCCAGGCCACGCCGACTTTGGCGGCGAGGTCGAACGCGCGCTGAAGATGGTGGACGGAGTCATGCTGCTGGTCGATGCGGCCGAAGGCCCGCTGCCGCAAACCCGTTACGTGCTCGCCAAGGCTCTCGAAGCCAAACTCAAGCCCATCGTAGTCATTAACAAGATCGACCGCCCCGATGCCCGTCCGCAGGAAGTATTGAACGAGATTTACGATCTTTTCATCGATCTTGACGCGGACGAAACGCAACTGGACTTTCCCGTTCTTTACGCGGTGGCAAAGGCGGGCACGGCGACTCTCGATCCGGCGACTCCCGGCCTGAATCTGCAGCCGCTTTTCGAGAGCATTGTCTCGACCATTCCGCCAGCCACTGGCGACCCGGACGGCACACTGCAGATCCTGGTCACCAATCTCGATTATTCCGATTACTTCGGCCGCATTGCGATCTGCCGCGTCTTCCAGGGCACGCTCCACGCAGGCGACGATGTAACCATCTCCAAGCGCGACGGCTCGCTGATGAAAACACGCATTACCAAGCTATTCACCTTCAGCGGTCTCAAGCGGATCGAAACCACCGAAACCACCATGGGCGACATCGTGGCCGTGGCCGGCGTCGAGGGCATCACCATCGGCGAGACGATCACCAGCGTCGAAAACCCTGCACCGCTGCCGCTGATCGTCATTGATGAGCCGACCATTGCGATTCAGTTCAGCGTGAACAACTCGCCCTTTGCCGGTCGCGAAGGCCAGTACGTCACCAGCCGCAATCTGCGCGAGCGCCTGGAAAAAGAGTTGCTGACTAACGTTTCAATTCGCGTGGAAGATACAGGCTCGCCGGATACTTTCAAGGTGCTGGGACGCGGTGAGCTGCAACTTGCGATTTTGATTGAGATGATGCGCCGCGAGGGCTTTGAGCTTTCAGCCGGCCGCCCGGAGATTGTGACTAAGACCGTGGACGGCGTGCGCATGGAGCCGGTCGAGCATCTCACGATCGACGTCCCCGAAGCCTACACCGGCACAGTTATCGAGAAACTTGGGCCCCGCAAGGGCGAGATGACGAAGATGCACAATCATGGCTCTGGCCGCGTGCGCATGGAGTTTCGCGTGCCCAGCCGCGGCATCATCGGCCTGCGCAGCGAAATGCTCACCGAGACGCGCGGCACCATCGTCATGAATGCGCTCTTCGACGGCTACATCCCCTACCAGGGCGAGATTCCGCAGAGGCCCACCGGTGCCCTGATCTCTGACCGCCAGGGGCTGACCACGACCTATTCGCTCAATGGCCTGCAAGAACGCGGAATGTTGTTTGTGGGCGCAGGCGTCGAGGTTTACGAGGGGATGATCGTCGGCGAACACTCGCGCGACAACGATCTCGACGTAAACGTGGTGCGAGAAAAGCACATGACCAACATGCGCGCATCGAGCGCAGACGAGGCCATCCGCCTGGTGCCTTATCGCGCACTGAATCTCGAACAGGCCATCGAATTCATCGCCGAAGATGAGGTCGTGGAAGTCACGCCCAAGTCACTGCGCCTGCGCAAGAGAGTTCTGCAGCAGAATAAGCGCCCCAAGCGCTGGGAGAAGAACGCCGAATAACTGCTGCGAAGCAGCATGCGGCTTTGAAAGGGCACGGCTTCAGCTTCGGAAGAGCGCTTCACCTCGGGTGGGTCTCGTCAGGTATAGCAAAAACTGGGTGCCCCAGGTCCCGATTTTGGGACCTGGGATAACTCTCAGACCCATCTATATTCTCAAGAGAGATTCTTACTCCGGCAGCTTCGAATCCAGCACTTCCTGTGCCCGCGCCGCGCGCCATGCAGCGAGCCTTTCGTAAAGTGCCGCATCATTGAGCGCTAGAATCGCGGCCGCAAAGAGCGCCGCATTCCCGGCTCCGGGCTTACCGATCGCCAGCGTGGCAACCGGAATCCCCTTAGGCATCTGCACCATCGAGAGCAGCGAATCCAGGCCATTGAGCGGCGTAGCCGCAATCGGCACAGCCAGCACTGGAAGCAGTGTCTTGGCCGCCATCACGCCGGCAAGATGAGCCGCGCCACCGGCTCCGGCGATCAAAACCTTGATCCCACGCTCTCGCGCCGTTTCAACGTATTCGAAGAGTTGATCGGGAGTGCGATGGGCACTCAACACCCGCGCCTCGCAAGGGATCTCAAGCGTATGCAGAATCTCGACCGCTGCCGCCAGCACCTCATAGTCATTCTTGCTGCCCATGACCACGCCTACCAAAGGTTGATCGCTCATGGTGCTCATTATACGAAAGCCAGCGCACAGTCAAAATCTGGGTGTCCCATCCTTGCGGCGTCTTTGTTTTTTGCCGCAAGGGTGGGATACCACGATCCTCTATTGACTGTCATCCTGAGCGAGCGCAGCGAGTCGAAGGACCTGCGGTTGCTTTTGTCGGATTTTGCTGACGCATCCCAATGAACAATGACTTCAATGCCGCAGCAACGTCTCCACGGCCACTTCAACCGCCGCAAACAGAACGCTGAACGCCGCAAGAAATCCCTTGGCCCTCTGCCAGTTTTGCTCGTGCCGTTCCATGCGCCGCTCCAGGTCGGCGATCCGTCCGCCGTTTCCGTCACCGGTCAGGCCGGTCATCTGCGTCTTCAATACGCTTAAATCACTCAGCACCTGCGCTTCGAATTCATTCATCATCCGCATTCATTAGACTCCATCCGCCTATTGGTCTTTCCCGCCTACGATCCCAGCGGAAGGTTGATGAACAGCCCCGCCGGCGTCGCCCCGAGGTTAGGAGCTAGATTGACGCTCACAAATCCATCCGGCGCAATCGTCACCGTCGTCTTGCCGGCCACCACCAGCTGACCGCTCGCTGTCGTGAACGATGGCCAGCTCACCACCAGTGTTCCCGTGCCCGGCTGGCCGTTCGCCAGATACACCGTCCCCTGAACCGTCGTTGTGCCGATCGTCTGAGCCTGGGCCATGCTTCCCAACGCCGCTCCCATCAGGCACACCGCCAGCGACAACAGTCCAATCAGTCTCCCGGCGCGCAACCACTCGTGATTCGTCAGCTTCATCCGCTTCTCTTCTTTCTTTCGTGACTACTGCAAATTGACCCATCCGAGGTCTCTGCTGCATCTCGACCGAACTACTCGCTCAACCTTCCGATTCGCGTTGACCCAAGCCAATCTCCCCTTCGGCTTCATGCGACCCGCCATCCCACTCCGGCTCCGAAGCTAGTTTTTCTGCCTCGCTGCTACGATGCCGAACCACCGCCCCGTCTGCGCAATCGATCTGCCCCTCTGCAAGCGCAAAAAGCAGCCTTGCGCTCGTGCTGTTGCCGGCGATTGTCTTTTTCACTAGCGATTCGGCGATCTCTTCGCTGTTTTTCTCCAGCGCTTTGTCGGCCGCTGCCTTCATCTTTGCCGTCCCACGGCCGACCTTCTTCTTCTCGGTCGCTGTTTCGCTCGGTTTCCGTCGAACCGCCCGCTTCTTTCTTGCCTCAACCATCGCTCCGCCAATCCCGTCCTAACCTTCTCGGCGCAGCGTTCTTCGCAGAAAGAGAAAGGGGCAACCCCTTTCGGAATCGCCCCCACATCCTCCAGATTGTTTGATCGGCCACCGCAGATGCAGGTCGGCATCTTCTCTTCAGTGGACGCTTCCCTGCACGTCCCTCGCCGCTCAAGTCAACTCGGAAAATGACCTGATCTCTTCAAGAACCCCATTCACTCCGGCCGTTCTGCCTCCGGCCGCTTCCGCCCATTCCATTGCGGCCCTTCGCCAAGGTCAAAACGTCCATGCGCGATCTGATGATGCTCTCGCTCTCTCCCCACGCCTGCTAACCCCGTAGAAGTAGTCCGAATAAATCAGGAGTGCATAACTCGCTCTCTCCTGTCGCCTTGATCCTCATTGAATGTTCTTAGCTTAACCAATCTCCGCATAATTCAATGCAAAGCAGATACGACCGCGATTCTCTTCTTGTTTCAACCACTTATCCAAAGTCATTTAACCTCCACTTGTTGACACGAATTATGAAATGGAACAATCATCTCCGGGACCAGAGATCTCCCTTGCCCACGTTGGCAATCTCACCCTCGCCTGTCACCCTGAACGGCACCGAGCACCGCGAAAGCCCCACCCCTCGCCGAAATGCCTTACGATAATCCGATGAAGGCCCCGGCCATTCACGCCCCCACTCTTCTAGTCCACGGCGGCGCCTGGACCGTCCCGCCCGACGACGCGCCCGCCCATGAGGCCGGAGTCCGCCGCGCGCTTGAAACCGGTTATGCCGTCCTCTCGCGCGGCGGTTCGGCCCTTGATGCGGTCGAGGCGGCCGTCACCGTCCTCGAAGACGACCCCGTTTTCGATGCCGGATGCGGCAGCTTTCTTACCTCCGACGGCCGCGTTCAGCTCGACGCCCTCCTGATGGACGGTGGCCGTATGAAGGCTGGCGGCGTAGCCTGTGTCGAGCGCCTTCGCAACCCAATTCATGCCGCACGCCTCATCCTCGAAAAGAGCCCACACGTTTACCTCGTCGGCCCCGGCGCAGAACAATTCGCACAGCTCCACGGCATGACCCTCATCGAGAACTCTGAGCTCGTCCTCGAGCGCGAACGAGAACGCCTCGCCCAAGCCCAGGTCCGCCAGTCCGCAGCCCGCGTCGAAGAGATCTCCTCCGATCTCTCTCTCCCTGACGACAAAACCCAGGGTGGCCCAGGTCTCGCTTCTGGGACCTGGGAGACGAAGATACCACTGTCTCCATCTAGGCAAGACAGTCACGACACAGTCGGCGCCGTCGCCCTCGACATCCGCGGCGGTGTCGCCGCAGCCACCTCCACCGGTGGCACCCTCAACAAAACTCCCGGACGTGTCGGCGACTCCTCCCTCATCGGGTGCGGCTGCTATGCAGACAACCTCTCCGCCGCCGTCTCCCTCACCGGCTGGGGCGAACCCATCATGAAGCTGGTTCTCGGCAAGTGGGCCACCGACCGTGTCGCCTCGGGCACCCCACCCGAAATCGCCGCCCAGGAAGCCATCTCCTACCTCTATAACCGCCTCGGCGGCCATGGAGGCATCATCCTCCTCGGCCCCGACGGCCGCTTCGGCATCGCCCACAACACTCCCGCCATGCCCTGGGGCTTGGCCACCCCCACCGGCTTCCACACCGGCCTCACGGTTTAGTGTCCCTATCCCGTAGTTCACTCTCCCGGTCAGGGGTCCAGTCCTTGACCCGCCCTGCGGGATGGATGCCCCACCTTTCGCGCTTTTTGCGAAAGTGCGGGAATCGACGAACCTCACTCTGACCCCTGATCCCTGACCCCTGTTTTTGCAATAATCCCAATATGCTCGTCCTCGCCTCAGCCTCGCCCCGCCGCCGCGAACTCCTCACCCAAGCAGGCTTTACGTTCCAGGTCCACCCCGCCCACATCCCCGAGGATCCCTATCCCAACGAAGACCCCATCGCCTACGTCACCCGTCTCGCCCGCGAAAAAGCCCAAGCCGTCTACAACGAACTCCTGGGTGCCCCATCCTTTCGCCTTTTTTCTGGCGAAAGGGTGGGATGCGACGAACCCCATGGCGCGCCAGCGCCGTCTGCCCCACCTCAGGTGGTGCTGGGCGCCGACACCACCGTAACCCTCGACAACCACATCCTCGGCAAGCCCGAAGATCCCGCCGACGCCGCACGCATGTTGCGCCTTCTCTCCGGCCGCACCCATCGCGTCATCACCGGCATCGCCCTCGTCACCGCCAGTCACACCGAAGTAGCCGCCGAAGTCACCGCCGTCCGATTCCTTACCCTCTCTGGCCAGGAAATCGACGACTATATCGCCACCGGAGAGCCCATGGACAAGGCGGGAGCCTACGCCATCCAGGGCCGCGCCGCCCGCTGGATTCCCCGCATCGAAGGCTGTTACTTCAACGTCGTCGGCCTTCCTATCTCCCTTGTCTCCACCCTCCTCGAATCCTGCCAACTCACTGATTCCTCAAGCCTCAAGGCCGAAGTCTAAAAGCCTCTTCCCCTCCGACTCCCAAATTCGTTGAGCCGTTGACAAGACCACGTCCCTCGACGCCCCTGTTTTCCCGATGTAAAATCGCTGCATTCCAATCAATCACGCCGCCTCATGCCACGAACCCTCCGCAAGCAAAGGAAGGACCATGCGAACCTCCCTCCGCATTCGCACTCTTGTACTGCTGATCACCGTTGCATCACCCGCTGTTCTCCTCGCTCAGTTCCAGGATCCAACCGCCGAAGAGCTCAAGATGACCACCGATCCACAGGCCCCCGGAGCTGCCGCCGTTTATCTCAATGTTGAAGAGATCGCCAATGACCCGATCCACATCCAGAGTTTTTACGCGCGCATCAAGGTGCTCTCTGACTCCAAGATCGTCGGCATCAAGGCTCGCACCATACATGCGGACGGCACAGTGATTCCTCTCGTCGGCAAGCCCGAAGATCTATTGGGTTTCAAGACGAAGAGCGCGAACGGAGAGCGGTTGCAAGTAAATCGCAGGGTCTTCACCCTGCCCAGCGTCGAGGTCGGCAGCATACTCGAATACCGCTATGAGCTCAGCTACGACGACAACCAATACTCATCTCCCTCCTGGGAGATCCAGCGCCCCTACTTCGTCCACAAAGCGCATTACCTCTTCGTTCCCGCCAAAATGTTCTTGCCGGGCCTCCAGAATCAGACAAACATGTATCTGCTCGATGAGCACGAGCGCATAATCAAAACCCTCATCTGGTGGGCGAACCTGCCAAAGGGCGTCGCCGTTAAGGTTGATGCATCTGGGCACTACACCGTCGATATCGCCGATGTTCCCGCCGCTCCAGACGAAGAATGGATGCCGCCCATCCAGAGCATCCTTTATAAAGTGATTTTCTATTACAAAAGCGCCTCCAACTCCACCGATTTCTGGGTCACCGACGCCAAACTCTGGTCCAAGGACGTGGACCACTTCGCCGACTCCTCCAAATCCATCAAGGATGCCGTGGCCGGCTTGATTGCCCCCGGAGACAGCGGCATGGACAAAGCAAAGAAACTCTACAAGGCCGTGCAGGCTCTCGATAATACCGACTATTCCCGCAGGAAAAGCGAATCCGAGATTAAACAACTCAAGCTGGGTATCTGCTTCACTCACCTTGCCACAATTTGCGGTTTAACGTGGCGGAATTGGCAAAGTCACTTAGTAATCAACCACACAAATAGCCCTACTATGCCCCATGCGACATAGATGGCCATCCGTGTTTTGCGGTACTTTCGGTTCCATATACTCATCATCGCTCCTTCTGGGCTTTATCAGGCTAGATATCCGCTAGATCACTAAGATGCTGTGACCATTATCGACTGTCGACCACAATATATTTTGGCAGGGTGAGTGAAGCAGATACCCAGTCAACTCAAATTGAAGACCGCCAAGCGCGCCGAAGACACCTGGGCGCAAAGAAGCGGCTCCAGCGAGGATATCGCGCTGCTTTACTTGGCCATGCTGCGCGCCGCAGGACTCTCCGCCTACGCCATGAAGGTCGTCGATCGTGAGCGGGGCACCTTCGATATCACCTACCTCACGCTGCGGCAGCTCGACGATACCCTTGTCATCCTCAGCGATGGCGGCAAAGAGTCCGTTCTCGACCCCGGCGAGAAGATGTGCCCGTTTCAGACGGTCAATTGGAGGCATTCCGGCGCCAGCGGCATTCGCCAATCCGCCGAGGGCCGTAGCACCGCTTCTACCCCGCTCCAGAACTATCCTGATAACAAGACTCTTCGCATCGGGGACGTCACCCTTGATGATCAAGGAGCCGTTTCGGCGAGTTTTCGTTTTGTTATGACCGGTCAGGAAGCCCTTTACTGGCGGCAGAAAGCCATCGAAAACGATCTGGACGATGTCAAGAAGCAGTTCGATGAATCAATGGAGGCCGTCTTTCCTGATGGCGTCGCGGCGCATGTCGACAGCTTCACAGCCCTCGACGATCCCGATCAGAGCCTGATCGCCCTCGTCAAGGCAAAAGGCAACCTCGGCCTCGCCACCTCCAAACGACTACTGCTTCCCGCCTACTTCTTCGAGACCCGGGGCGCGCATCCTTTTGTTAATCAGGACAAACGCCAGCAGCCCGTCGACATGCACTATGGCAATCTGGTCACCGACCAGGTTACCTACCATCTCCCTGCCGGATTCTCGGTGGAGGGCGCGCCGAAGGACGATAAAATCTCCTGGCCGGATCATGCGGTTCTGATCAATAAAACTGCCGCTGCCCCCGACACAGTCACCATCGTTCGCACATTGGCCCGCGCCTTCACCACCGCCAAGCCCGAGGAGTATCAGGACCTCCGCGGCTTCTACCAGAAGGTCGCCGCCGCCGATCAGGGACAATTAGTCCTCACCTCGGCAACCTCGAAAGGCAACTGATGTTCCCGCACACCTTCAATCCTCTGATTCCCGCTCGGGCCGTCACAGCATCTTCTGTAGCCAAAGCTGTATCATGGCTGGCGAATCCTCTAACACCACTTCGCGGCAAGCTTCTTGCCGTCGCCGGCAAAGGTACGCTTATGAAGACTCCCACTCTCGCGCGCAATCTGTTTTTGCTCTTCGCCCTCGCTTCACCGGCAGTCCTTCCCGCCCAGCTCCGGCCGCCTACCCCCGAAGAGCTCAAGATGACCGACGACCCCAAAGCCCCCGGAGCCGCCGCCGCCTACCTGAACATCGAGGAGACCACCAACGATGAACTCCACTTCATGAGCGCTTATGCGCGCATCAAGGTGCTAGAGGAGAAAGGCAAAGAGCTGGCCACCGTCGAAATCCCTTACTGGCGCAGTGACTTCAAAGTCATCAACATCCAGGCTCGCACCATTCACTCCGATGGAACGATTATCCCTCTGGCCGGCAAGCCCGATGACCTGATGACCTTCAAGACTACTAATAAAGAAGGCGAGCGGGAGCAGGTGAACACCATGGTCTTCACGCTCCCCAGCGTGGAAGTCGGCAGCATTCTCGAGTATTACTTTGAGTTGCGCTATGACGAGCACAAGGTATCGAGCCCCAGGTGGGAGATTCAGAAGTCCTACTTTGTTCACAATGCGCACTTTGCTTTCACCCCCTATCAGTCCTTTCTGAATGGCCCCGGCGTGGTAAATGCGGGGTGGGTGACGGACGAACACGGAGACAAGGCCGACTTTCTCCACTGGTGGCCCATTCTTCCTCCAGGCACGGAAGTGAAAATGGACGCCAGAGGGCGCTACACGGTCGACGCCACCGACGTTCCGCCGATGCCCAAGGAGGACTGGATGCCGCCAGTCGGGAACTTTCGCTACAGGGTGTTCTTTTATTACCTCTCGACCACCAAAATCAACGACTTTTGGACTGACGAGTTCAAGCGCTGGTCCAAGGACGTGGACCACTTCGCCGAGCCCACCAATCCCATAAAGGATGCCGTAGGTGGACTCGTTGCCCCCGGCGACAGCGACCTCGACAAGGCCAAAAAGCTCTACAAAGCCGTGCAAGCCCTCGACAACACCAAATTCTCCCGCAAAAAGAGTGAGTCTGAGCAGCAGCAACTCAAGCTCAAGACCATCAAGCGCGCCGAAGACACTTGGACGCAGAAGAGCGGCTCCAGCGAAGACATCGCTCTGCTTTATCTGGCCATGCTTCGCGCCGTCGGTCTCACAGCAAATGCCATGAAAGTCGTGGATCGCCAGCGTGGCGTCTTTGACCGAGCCTATCTACGCGCCAATCAGCTCGACGACACCATTGTCGTCCTGAACATCGCCGGAAAAGAAATCACTTTGGACCCCGGCGAGAAGATGTGTCCCTTCCAGACGGTTAGCTGGCGCCACTCCAGCGCCGCCGGCTTCCTGCAAGGCAGCGATGGAAAAGACGCGAAGACATCCCCTGGACAGGCGGCCGCCGACAACAAGCTCTCCCGCGCCGGAGATATCACCCTGGACGCGCAAGGGAATGCGACTGGCACTTTGCGCTTTTCCATCACCGGGCAGGCTGCTCTTCACTGGCGCCAGATCGCGCTCAGAAACGATGAGGACGAAGTCAGGAAGCAGTTCCACCACTGGGTAGCGGAGACGGTTCCGCAGGGAATTGAGGCGCACATCGATCATTTTGAGGGTCTGGACGACCCGGATGTAAACCTTGTGGCCATCGTCAATGTCAAGGGCGCCCTGGGCACGGCGACTTCCAAGCGCCTCTTGTTCCCGGGCTTCTTCTTCGAAACCCGCGCCAGCCATCCCTTTGTCGATCAAGAGAAGCGGATGGAGCCAGTGGATATGCACTATGGAGAGATCGTCGGCGACCAGATTACCTATCATTTGCCCGCCGGTTTCGCCGTTGAAGGCGCACCGCCTGACGCATCAATCTCCTGGCCCGATCACGCCATTTGCGTCACCAGGTCACTCGTCACCAGGTCACTGGCCTCGCCCGATCAGATCATCATCGCCCGCAAACTGGCCCGCGGCTTCACCTTCGCCTCGCAAAAGGACTACCAGGATCTTCGCGGCTTCTACCAGAAAGTCGCCGTCGCCGATCAGGGACAATTGGTGCTAACCTCCGCAACCCCGAAAGGCAACTGATGCACTCCTGTCGTCGTAATCTACCGGTTTTGGCTGTTGTCGTATTCTGCGCCCTCTTCTTGTTCGGCGCCACTCTCGCCATGGCCAAGCCCCAGCCCGCGCCCGACTGGGCCGTCGCTGCCGCCAAAACGCCCACCCCTGCCTCCGCGAATGTCTCGGCCGCCGTCGTGCTCTTTGACGAATTCCTCATTACAGTCGACGCACAGAACCACGCCGTCGAGCGTGAACGTTATGCGGTGCGCATCCTCAAGCCCCAGGGCCGAAAGCACGCACACTGCGAAGCGTGGTATGACATCGACGAGAAGCTCAATTACTTCCGCTCCTGGACGATTACGCCCGACGGCCGCCAGTTGCAGGCCTTGGAAGCGGACTTCACTGACCACGGTGCGTATGCGGCCGCCGTGCTCCAATTCACCGAGCGAGTCCGCATCGTCAATCCACCAGCCAGCGATCCCGGCGCGGTCGTCGTTTGCGAAACCGAAGAGCAGCTCCGGCCCTACATGTCTGAAGAGGGTT
>JBEKOA010000166.1:0-10512 GCA_049522255.1 Occallatibacter sp. | reverse complement strand
TTCGAATCCCTATAACCTCCGCTACGACTACGGAAATGCGGACTACAACGTCCCGAATCGCTTTGTCGCCAGCGCGAATTACCAGTTGCCCTTCAAGGGCAGCGGGCTGCTGGGACCGCTGGAGCGTGGGTGGCAGTTGAACGCCATCGCGCAATTCTACGATGGCACACCCTTTTCCGTGGGTACAACCGACGCATTCGGCGATGGACAGTCGACCCGCGCGATACTGCTTCCCGGCTTCGGCAACGGATCGCTGCCAAAAAATCAGCGCACGCCCGGGAAATGGTTCAACACTGCGGCCTTCGCGGTTCCTGCCGCAACCTCCTTCACGTATGGAAACTCTGGCCGCAATAGTCTTGAAGGTCCGGGCACAAAGTATGTGGATTTCTCGATCTTCAAGGATACTCACCTGACCGAATCGAAGGTCCTTCAACTGCGCGCGGAGGCCTTCAACCTGGCGAACACACCGCAGTTCAATAATCCGAACGCAACCGCCGGTACAGCCAGCATTGGAACCATCTCCGGGGCAGGTTCTGACTTGACATTTCAACGAACTGCGCGCCAGATTCAATTGGCGGCGAAGATCACCTTCTAAGCATCTTTGGCGGCGCTCAAGGCATCGAACGCCGCCGAACATTCCTCAATGAAAAGTTCCCCCCCCCCTACATTCTTTACCCGCACATCCCCAACGGAGGCCTTGACCAATGGAAATCACCACACGAAGTCTCTGGACGCTTGTCCACGGCATGGGCTTTGGCGCGCTCTATCTGCTGGCTTGCTCAGGCGCCCTTGCCTTGCTCTATCTGCGCTTTTCGACCGATACGCAGACAGATACTTCACCACTAAGCGATCGCTTCCTCGGCATCTATCTCACCGCAATGGCCGCGCTTGCATGGCTCACCGTTCTTTCCGGGACATACATTATTTATCCGTGGTATCGAGCCACCGCCCCGACTGGAACTGCCAACCTTACCTCATACCCTCGCGCTCTGCTGCTCTCCCATCCTGCCACGAAGCAGTGGCACTTGATAGGAATGGAATGGAAAGAGCACGTCGCGTGGCTTGTGCCAATCGCAATCACCATGGCTGCATTCATTGCCATCAAATATGCCCGAGATCTCAGGAATCATCCTCAGCTGCGAAACGCTCTTTATGGATTTGTAATCACCTCGCTTTTCGCGGCGGGCATTGCCGGGTTCTTCGGCGCAATGATAGACAAGAATGCTCCCGTCGATGGCGGTCAAACTGTTCGGCTGCTTCAAGGAGAAAAAGAATGAGTACACAAGTCGCAGTCACTCAGGAGCATACTACCGTCGTAACGAATGGCTCTGGCGCCGCCGCCATTCTCTCTGCTGGTATCGGATCGTTTGCAATTGCCATATTCTCAATTGCGGCAGACAAATCTGCAGTTGTGAAAGACCTGTTTGTCTTCTATAAGCCGACCGGGGCTCTCTCTGGTGAGACCACCGTGGCCATTCTTCTCTGGCTCGCCGCGTGGACAATCCTGAATTGGCGTTGGCGAAAACGAAATGTCTCACTGCCGCGTGTCAACGTCATTGCGCTTGTGCTGCTCGGCCTCAGTTTATTGCTGACATTTCCGCCTATAGGCGATCTGTTCTGATCCCTGACGCAATTCGGGAACGGCGTCGCATCTGGCGTATCCGTCAACAAATGGCAGCCGCCAGATCTTCGGATCGCTCAATAAAAGAAACAGGAGTTTCATCCATGAAGCGCAGTCTCACAATCCTACTCATCGGTTTGACCGCCCCAATTCTTACTGCGCAGATCACAGCAAAACGGCTTGTGCAAAATCCGTTGATCACCGTGGGCTCGTCGCCGTCTCTCGCGGGTAATGTCAACGGTCCGACGATTATTCGGGTACCCGATTGGATTGAGCACCCTCTCGGACGCTACTATCTGTATTTCGCGAACCATAAAGGTAAGTTCATCCGCCTAGCCTATGCAAACTCAGTGACTGGACCATGGAAGATCTATGAACCTGGAGTCCTCCAGGTGAAGGACACCGCTTTTTTTCGTCCTCAGCCAGACCCGCCCAATGGCGGTCTTTATACGCATGTGGCCTCCCCGGAGATATACATCGATCAGGAAAAGCGAAAAATCATTCTTTGGGCACACGGAATGTGGACGGACGGTAAAGCATGGCCGGGTGCGGGGGGTGGTAATCAGGCCGACGAACGACAATGGCTGATGACAAATCACTATGAGCAGTACACGCAATCCTTCGAATCAAGCGACGGCCTTCACTTTGCGTCTCACCCGGCAATCACCAAGCATAGCTATCTTCGAGTCTTCATTTATCGTGGGTCGTTTTACGGCGTGGCCCGCGGCGGAAGGCTTTTTCGCTCGAAGGATCCCTTTGCCGAGTTCGAACCAGGGAGCGATCTATTTCGCGATTCTCCCTATGCTGGACGGGTCCGGCATACCGCTGTTTTGCCGAGAGGAGACTCTCTTTACGTGTTCTTCTCCGCAATCGGTGACGCGCCCGAACATATCTTGGTGACCAAGGTGGACCTTACAAAAGATTGGACAGAGTGGAAGGCCGCTCCACCCGTCGATGTGCTCACGTCCCAGGAGAACTATGAGTGCTCTGATCTTGCGTCCGCGCCTTCCAAAGCTGGGGACGTTGAAATTCCCGTACATCAGCTTCGTGACCCGGGAATCTTTGAAGACAACGGCAAGGTTTACCTCTTCTATTCAATCTGCGGTGAGCAGGGCTTGGCCGCCGCCGAGGTTACACTCAAATAATGCTGATTCAAGCCTATGGGCGCCTCATCCAGAGCGCCAGGTGAGCCCGGTGGTGAACCCTACCGGATAGCCCGGTGTGCCATATCTTTGAGCAGCGGGGTCACTTCCGTGCCTCCGGGCACATAGACGGGCATCCCTTCGGGTCTGACGAATGTGCCGTCAGGCTCGCAGAGGGACAAGCGATGCATGAAGGCTTTTCTCAGCATCAGTCAAAAGCTTCTTCCTAACGCGAAACGCACCTGAAACGGTTCGACGGGGTGGGCAACACGTGTGAAGACCGACGGACCTATCGGCGTTCCTCCTGAAGTGATTCCTGGAATAACTCGGGACTCATAAGCGTAGTCAACGTCACTATCGCTACGATCAAGCATGTTCAAGAATTCTGCCGAGACATGCCATTTCTTTTTGATTTGATAACCGAGTTCCCCATTGAGCATCACCGTTTGATTTGAGCGAAAAATTCCATCGGACGTTAGATCGCGCGGGCCAAAGTAGCGGAGGCGCAAGCTTGACGAAAAACCTTTGTAATCGTGAAGTGTAATGCCCGATGAAATCACCAACTCAACCGCTTCGGGCACATGCTTGCCGCCCGGGCTGTTCGGCGCCGCATCGCCGTCGTCTATTTCGGTAAATTGCGCTCGGGAATTCGCAAGGTCAAAATCGACAGCCCAATGTTCCGTTGGCGTGTAGTAGTTCGCCCATTCCACGCCATAGCGGTTGCTCGGCTGTTCTGAAGCACTCGTGCCTCCGGTGTCGCCATCCTGCATTAGTTCGGAATTACTGCGGAGATACCAGAGCGCAAAGGTGCTTTGCAGATGCGGGACGGCCACAGTGCGCACGCCGATTTCACCACCCTTGGTTTGGACCAGAGGCGGGATCTTCGAAGCGGGCGTGTTGGCGTAAGGATCGTCCGCCGAAATTGGTTCGATCGTTTGCGTTGTGCCGCGCCCGTCGTTCGAGTGAAAACTGAATCCACCCTGCAAATAGAACTCTGTATTGGACCACGGGCCGAAGGTCAGACTCGCTTTTGGGCTGGGGAGAAACTTGGTCGCAGATCCGGAATTGGCGGCATTTACCGTTTCCGAATAGGCCAGGCTATGGACGATGAATTTGTCGTCGTCGCCTCGCAAGGCAATGACCGAGCGAAATTTGTTTGCCCACTGGGTTTTGTTTTCAACATAAAAACTGCCTATTGTGTCCGTAAAGCGATCCCGCTCCCTGGTCATGGGCAAAGTTGGGGGAATAGGGTCGCTAGTGTCGTAGTCGGCTTTATCCATGCGCACTCGGTTCTGCGTTGCATAAAGACCATTGTTGATCCAATCATTGCGGAGTTGCAGGCCGATGGTATTTTCCGCTCTGCGACCGGCCCATTGGCTGAAGGCCGTGTGATGCGCGTCAAAGCCTGCTACCCAGCGCCGATCCTGTTGCTCGAATTGGTCGCCGCGAACGGGGTCTACCAGGTAGTAAGTGAAATTGGAAAATAGATCGAGGTCGTAATAGAAGACGTAGGCTGTGACTTTCGTTGCCGAAGTTGCACTCTGACGATGCCAGTCCGACTGCAAACTGTAACGCTGAGAATGGCCACCGTCTGTAGGGTCCAGCGTGCCATAGAGACCAACAAGAGAAACTGCGCTCACGGGAATTTGATCGCTTGAATGCCATTTTCCGTTGTAAGCACGGGCCGTGATGCTGAGACCATCCACGTCCGTGCCCCGGCTGTAGGTGGCGATGCCGTTGAATTTGGCATAAGCATCCGGATGCTTCCATGGGCCGTTGTCGTAATACGCTTCCCCGCCATACAGCAAACTGCCCGAACCGAGCTTTTGCGATGCACCGAAAACGCTCCGCCCATAGCCATACGTGCCACCTTCTATCTTGACGAAGCTCCGGGGCAGCGTCTTGAAGTATTCAACATGAGCTGCTCCAGCCGAGCCATAGTTGCCGATATCCGCGTAATAAGGGCCCTTCTCGAAATTCACCCGCTTCACAAACTCCGGGATGACGGTGTTCATGTCCGAATAGCCCTCGCCGTGCGCGTGCGACGGCAGGTTCAGCGGCATATCGTCGATAAAAATGGCGAAGTCCGTGCCGTGATCGAGATTGAAGCCACGAAGATAGTATTGGTTGGCCTTGCCGCCGCCGGCGTGTTGCGTGATGATGAGACCAGGAACCGTCTCCAAAACCTCTCCCGAACGAAGAATCGGACGATCCTGGATTTCCGTTGCGCCCACCGTTCCCTGCGTACCGGATTCGGCAATCCCGATCAGATCATCTTCCCTGCCCTGCACGCTGATGGTGGTGCTCACCGCGCGAACAGCCAGAGAGATGCGTAGCGGTGCCGGTGCTTCGGTGGTCGCTAGAGTGACGGAGATTTCTTTGGTTTCAAAATCGGGATTCGATACGACGAGTCGATAATTTCCTGCCGGAAGCCCGGAAATCATGAACGAACCGTTCCTGTCCGACTGTGTCGTTCGCTGTACAACACCGTTCGTGTTTTGGACCTGCACGATGGCCCAGGCAATCACCGCGCCGGACGTGTCCATGACAGTTCCTGATAGCTGAGGCGGATAAGCCTTATCGCTCGTGGCGACCGGGTGACCCGCTGAATCGAGCACCGCGCCGAGCTGGCGAGAAGGGCCGGTTTGAGCTGGCAGGTCGAGCGCGCAATTAAGTAGGTAGACTGCTAGTATGACGATTATTAAATTCGTGCTACGATCCCTCATGGTTCTCCTATCTTGAAATTCCATTCAACTTCAATGCCGAGCTTGAATGTAAATCAGTGTTTGTGCTTGTGCTCGTCTTTGTGGGGGTGTTCCAGGGAGTTCGCCGGTATGGTGATCACCAGACGCCCATGCTGCACGCCCTTCAGCCCGATGAGGCGATCGGCAAAGCGGGTCACCTCGGCCGATCTGCCGTGAACGATCAGCACCTCAAGGCAAGAATCGTGGTCTAGATGCGCGTGACTCGTGGAAACCACCAGTTCGCGGTCCGCGTGCTGCAACTCGGTTAGTTTTTCGGTAATTCCAGAGGCGTGGTGGTCGTAGATGAGGGTGATGGTGCCCACTACAGCCGCGTTCGGGGCTGCGGTCTGTTGGGTCACCAATTGATCGCGGATCAAATCGCGGAAGGCTTCGGAGCGATTCGTGTACCCGCGCTGGCAGATCAAACGGTCAAACCGCTTGAGAAGCTCCGAATCCAGCGCAACACCAATTCTGCTCAGAACACCCACACGCACTCCCGCTGAAGATCAATTCGCAAGACAAGAACCAGAGTAGCACGTTGTTTAGATTCATGCTACTCATCAATTCCACACTTTGATATGGGTTGATCCTCGGACTTCCAGCACCACAGCGAAAGACGGTAGATCAAAATCGGTAGCGATAGAACGGGGCCGTGCATCATGACGACGCACGACCCCATCGATGAGGAGTGAGCCTCGCCGGGTCAGAACTGCGCGGTCAGGCTGAAGGAGACCGACCGCCCACGGCCCGTAAGAGGCTTGATCTGGCCCATCCGCATACTGACCATGAAATCGTCGAAGTTCACGCCTCCCAAGGGCAATTCGTAGCTCTTGTTGAGGAGATTGTCGGCGGCCGCGTTCGCGAGGAAATGGCCGCGCCGGCAGCCTGCATGGATATTGAAGAGTGTGTAGCCCGGCGTCTTCTGCTCAAAGCGATTTGGGTCGACGTTTGATTTGCGGTCCACTGCCTGGATGCCGAGGCCGGCTGTGAGTCCCTTCAATTCCTCGTCGAAGTTGACTCGCAGGTCAAGCGGCATCATTTGGTAAAGGCCGGTTGAGGTGTCGGTCCTCTCGCCGTGCAGCCAGCCTGCGACGGCGCCGATCTTTCCTTGCCCAAAGGTCAGGCTGTTCCATGCCACAGCGCTCCCGGAGAGATCGGTCCCGTAGATCCTTGCGTTGTGATTGGTAAATTGGAGTTGGGCAAATGTGCTCATGCCGTACATCGTGGTCATCAGCGTATCCACGTCCACATAGTCCTGGACGTAGGTCAAATAGGGCGTGAGTTTGATCGCCCATGGAGTGGTAGTCCCGCCGTGCCAGCTTGCCGTGCCGCTCACGGTGTTGGCGGTCTCGGGCTTGAGGGCGACGTTGCCCACATAGTAGTTGCCGTCGCCAAACCAGCCGATCATGCCGCTGGCCATCATGTTGGTCGACCATGCGTAGCGCTCGTAGAGATTGGGCGAACGCGTCTTCCGCGCGTAACCAAACTCAAAGCTTCCCGATGAGTCCGGCTCGTAGCGAGCCGTACCAGTCAAATCGAAGTTGACGTCGGTCTTGGCGCGATTCAACGCATTGAAGGCGCTAGCATCGTCGCCGTACATGTCTGAGTAGCCCTGGACCGGACCGGCGTTCGTCCAAACCGTGTCGTTTCGCAGGCCGAGGAGGGTTGTCCATTGAGGGTTCCACTTGCTGGCAATCTCGGCAAAGGTACCCAGGCGCGTTCTGCGGCCGTCGTTGATGCTGACGAAGGTATCGGGGCCCATGTACGGCGCCGTTCCGGAAACTGCGGGCCATCGATCGTCGAGGACGAAACGGTGCAGTTCGTTGCCCGCACGGAGTGTGTGCCGGTCGGCGAGCTGAACCTCATAGTTGAGGGTGTAACCCAGATCCCTACCGTGCGTGTCCATCGGCATCCACATGGGCATGGGGAAGGTGGACTTGTCATGCCCGATGTTCATCGAATGCCATGCGCCCTGCCAGAAGACATGCGCATCGAGGCCTCCTCCTTCGAAGCTTCTGTGGTAATGCATGTTGAGCGACTCGGCATAGTTACGCACCATGTCCATCTGCGCATTCGGAAAGCCCTGATACGGCGTGTGGTGCAAGTCCGCCTCGATAGTGAGGAAGTTTCTCGACTTCTCAGCTGCGAGAGTTACAGCGTGGTCGGTGCTCTGTGCATAGGTCGAAGTGACTTTATGGCCGCTACCGTCGGTATAGTCGTCGTTGGTGGTCCACGATCCCGCGTAGCCGATCGCCAGATTGCGGCCCGACACCCACTCCGTCAGCGACCCACCGTAATTCTGGCCATTGCTGCGAAAAAAGCCCGTGAATGTGCCTTCCTCGTGCAGTTGTTCGCTTCCGCTGGCGAAGACGGGCCGACGGGAATCGACTGCGATCGTTCCACCAATGCTGTCGCCGCCCATGCTCACCGGAGTTATGCCCGCCATAACCGTCACTCCTGCAGCATCAGACGGAGCCACATAGGAGAGCGGCGGATTCATGTGGTTCGCGCAGGCTGAGGAGACCGTCATGCCGTTGACCACCAGTTTCGCGCGCTCATCTCCCAGCCCATGCAACAGCGGGACCGAGGCAAGCTGTCCATTATCGCGCAGGCTAACGCCCGGCGTATCGCCGATAAGCTCGGCTGCGTTGCGGCTTCGCGCCTGATCGCTGTCACTCACTTTGAGCAGGTCTGTGGCAGCGGTTGCGCTTGCCGCTTCAGTGACTTCGATAGATGTCTTTGTTGGGGCGATCGTCAGCGCTACGTTGGCGGTCGTCTCTTTGCCGGCGGTGATGGTCAGGCCATGAAGGATCGCAACGTCAAAGCCGTTGACAGTGACAGTGACCTCGTACTCCCCCGCAGGGAGACCCTCGAAGAAGAAGCGTCCTTCGCCATTGGACATGATGGATCGATGGAAGCCTGAATCAGAATTCTTGAGTTCAATTCTTGCTCCGGGAACCACCGCCCCGGAAGGGTCCTTCAGGACTCCGGCGATGCGGCCGGATTCACGGGAGCTCTCGGCGGCAACGGACTGGCGCAGTTCCGATGCGGGTTCGGCAATTGTGGCGCTGGCAAAACCGTTTTGGGCGTGGCTCAGCGTCGTCGGCCAGCATAGGCAGACGGCCGGCAGTAACGCCAGCAAAGGCATGGGTCTCATGGGGCTCTCCTCTAGCTTCAAGAAACGTGAAGTGTCAGGACAGGATTGGCAATGCCAGTTCCGTCCGCAAAGCACTATCAGTTGTCAGGCGAGAAGAGAGGGAGGGCCGCGCTTCTGATGGCTGCGTAGGAAAGAGATTCGGGAGCGGGCCTCGGTCTGCGGCGCATAAGCCGGATGGAAGACGACTTCGGCGTAGAAACGCTGTCCTGCTTCGGGTATGAACTTTGCAGCATGAACAGCTCCGGTGCTCTCCGGCAGGCAGGGGCATTTCTCATGGACTGAAGCAAATCCATCTTTTTTGCTGCTGGACTGTTGCATGCCGCGCATCATGCAGTGATGCTTGCCGTTTCTGCGACAGCAGGCGGGAAGGCTCGCCTCGGCATCCTGGGCAAGCAGCGGCGCGATCAGCAACAAGCTGAAGATCATCAACAGTGAATGTGCAATCGCCCGGCGCATAATATCTCCGTAACCATAACCAAGTGTGGAGCTTAGCGAAGTTACCTCAGTCACAATCGGGAACTCTTCTCCGCGCAAATCCCCGTGCTTCGCGGCGTGATTCGCTCAAAGGGCTTGAGCGGGGTCGCTGACGCGGCCTGAAGCTGTTGAGCCACCGAACGGCGGCCAATTTCATTAAAGTCGGCAAGGTTCATTGAACATACGATCCAACTGATTAGCGAGAGTATACTTGCACCCGCATAGTAGGTTTTCAAATCGAAGGGTTCAGACTCTCCCGGACACTCCTTCCCTAAGACCATGGTCAGATGTCTGCCGTCGGTACTAGCTGACGAAAGACCACTAATCGCCTTGTTTGTCGTGATTCAACACCGGTAGACCGGATTCTCTCGATTTTCACTCCTGTCTAGCGAAATGCGCCGATTGAGCAAGAAATAGCACTCGAATCGTAGTTCTTGAACGCCTGCAAAATATCCGATACAAGATCTTCGGTGTGCTCCAAGCCCACACTGAGGCGGATGAGCCCGTCTGTTACGCCGCGAGGCTCACGGATCTCTCTGGGAATGCTTGCGTGGGTCATGGTTGCGGGATGGCAGCACAGTGACTCTACACCACCCAGGCTTTCGGCCAGAGAGAAGACGCGCAATCTGGCACAGAAACGTGTTGCTGCATTTAGTCCACCTTCCAACTCCAGGCTCAGCATCCCTCCGAAGTCTTGCATCTGCTTGCTTGCAACTAGATGTCCGGGGTGGGAAGAAAGGCCCGGATAAATCACCCTCCGTACCTCGGGAATGTCCCGTAAGGCATGGGCCAAGTAGCTGGCATTCTCGCAGTGCCGCTGCATTCGAAGCGCAAGAGTCTTGATCCCTCGTTGCACCAGATAGCAATCGAGCGGACCGGGAACTGCACCCCGCGCGTTCTGTAGGAAACGAACGCGCTCAAGCTGCTTGGCGGTTCGCGTGATCACAGCGCCCCCGATTACATCGGAGTGGCCACCGAGATACTTCGTCGTACTATGAACCACATAGTCTGCCCCCCATTCGATAGGCCGCTGTAGACTGGGTGTCGCAAAGGTATTGTCTACTGCGGTGAGAAGACCATATCTGGAGGCTAATGCGCTGAGGCTTGCGATATTCACAATGTCAAGCAAGGGGTTTGTTGGAGTTTCGAGCCAGAGCAAATGGGGTTCCTTCAACGTGAGAATTGCCCTTTCAAAGGCGTCTGGTTCGCCCGACTCTGCAAAGGCCACATCAATGCCAAGGGGGCGAAATACCTTATCCAGCAACCTAAAGGTTCCACCATAAAGGTCGTGCGACGCCACCACGCCTTCGCCTGGCTTCAAAGTATCCAGTACGGCCGAGCACGCAGCCAGGCCCGAGGAAAATGCTGCGCAAG
>JBEKOA010000165.1:0-11030 GCA_049522255.1 Occallatibacter sp. | reverse complement strand
CAAGATGAACGCCAAAGTGCGGCGCCCTTGACCCGGTCCCGACCACCAGAGGGAGATGTCGCGCGCGAAAGAAAAAATCGCGCTTGACAGAAGCCGAAGCTGTCATACATGGGGCACCCGGCAAAGTGCGCAGGGGAAAATTCGTGATTTCCCAGGTCCCCAAAAGCGAGGGACCTGGGGCACCCAGATTTAGTGGCTATCCAGACCTAGGCCACTCGCCTCTCTGCCTTCGGTACCTCCGTAGGAATCGAAAGCCAAAGTACGATATGCTGGTGATGCGCGCCCGTAGCTCAGCTGGATAGAGCGAACGCCTCCGGAGCGTTAGGTCGGGAGTTCGAATCTCTCCGGGCGCACCATACTTCCCCATCGGTCCACACCTGAGCTCGCACTCCGCTTGATCCGTCTTCATCTTCATCACTCTGGGTATGGAGGATCTTGTGGCAGACTGGAATACCGCTTACAACTGGATGATGGACTTCGAGGACGCGCCTCGCGCATGCGCGCAGGTTCCGGACGATGCGCCTTGCGGAGTCGCCGGTCCTTGCTATTCCATCTGCGGCATCAACTCGGGCGCGTGGCCGGCGGAGTTCGCCCCCATCGCGGCGCTTCCCCAGGAGCAACGCGAGCCGCTGGTCGAGCAGTTCTACCAGAATCACTTCTGGGGCACATGGTTCCCGCGGGTGGACTCGGACGAGGTTTGCAAGCGGGTCTTTGACTTTGCGGTGAACGGCGGCAGCGGTACCTCCGTGCGCTGTTTGCAGCAGGCAGTGAACAGGCTGCTGGCTTCTAGCGCCGCGCCTATCGCGGAGGACGGCGGCTGGGGTCCGGTGACGCTGGGCGCTGTGAATGCAGCCGATCCAGTGGCGCTGCAGGCGGCCTTCCAGTCGATGCGGGTTGCTTACTACCAGGCCATTGTCGCCGCCGACCCGTCCAAAGCGGTCTACCTGGCCGCATGGACGGCGCGCGCGAACAAATAGGCGAGACCAGTGCGAAGGATCGACGCTTTTTCTGGGGGCTGCAACTTCGCTGCATGGAGAAGAACCACCGCAGATTCTCCGACTCACCACCCCTGAACTGAACGACGTTCGGGGCCCCGTTCGCTCAGAATGACAACCAGCTCAGTGTTGCGCATTGCAGACTTAAAACTCTAGAGCCACTTGGCACTTGTGGTTCCTGGCGTACGGCAGTTGGAGAACCGCTATAGACTGGAATGGGGCTGGCGAGGCATTCCACGCGCTCCCCCGGACGGGACTTAAAATGCACTTCAATTTCAATTTTTCGGCGCGCCAGGTTCTTTGGACGCTGGACTTTGCCGCGCAAATGATTCTGTTGGTGGTTCTGCTGGGCCGCGATCGCGCGCGGCGCTATCCATGGTTTACCGCGGGCGTTGTGCTGGTCACGCTGCGGCTCATGGCTGAGGAACTGCTGGCGGGCAGGACGGCGCAGCTTCTCTATAAGGAGATCCTGCTGGTCTTGGGGGACGTTGCAGTGGTCGTGGGACTGCTGGTGCTGGTGGAGGTGGCGCGGCGGGCCTTTGCCGGTGCGCGACGCCCGATATGGATCGTGAATACACTTGGGCTACTGGTATTGGCTGGCATCGCGCTGGCGTTCTGGGGTCCCTGGCCGGCGGCGAAGGATTTGGCCCTCGATACGTTGCTGGGGAAGTTGAAGCTGATGCAGTTGGTGGCGGTGAAGGGCGAATTGCTGGGCGCCGTGCTGGCTGTGGAACTGGGACTGCTGGTGGTGATTCTTGGCCGCCGCTTCAAAGGCGGCTGGCGGAGCTACCCGCAGCAGATCATCATCGGGCTCTCAACCGTGGCAATCGCCGCGCTGACGGCCGGTTTAGGTGTGCAGTCCATCGTCAACGGCGCGCATCCCCACTCCCAGGAAGAGTACAACCATATCCTCGATCTGCTGGCTAGACTGATGAATGCGAACCAGGTTGTGTATGTGGCGGCGTCGGTGTGGTGGATCGTCTGGTTGTGGCTTGACGAACCGGGAACGGAGCAGACTCCGGTAGAAGCAGTGGGGACGGCGGAGGAACCGGAAGCCGCCGGGGAATAGTCTTGAGCGGCCAGTCGATGAAGGCTTGTGCGTTCGTGGCTCATTGGTCATGCTCTCACTCTCCCCGCGGGTTCCGAAAAGGGAGAGATAGCCGTGCCGATTGAGCTCGATTCTCTTGCCTTCGACCCGGCCAGCGCTCGGGCGGCGCTCGATCAGTTGCCTAAAACACAGGCGGTCTTTGCACTCTATGGCGCCGAGGCTCATGCCGAACCCTACATTGGCCGTACTCCCAATCTACGGGGAAGGCTGGAACGGCTGCTGCTGTCTTCGGAAAAGCATCCTCGGCGGCTTCAGCTGGCCGGGCGGGTGCGGCAAATTCGCTGGCGGCTGACCGGCTCGGAGTTTGAGTCGCTCCTGCTTCAGCTGGAATTGCTGGAGAAAGTCCATGGCGCGAAGTGCCTGGAACGCATGCACTTGCGGGCTCCGGCCTTTGTCCGGTTTCTCGGCGGCAACGCTTACCCTCGCATCACAGTGACTCATCGCCCCAGCCAGCGTGAGGCGGATTGGGCTTACGGACCATTCCAGTCGCGGGCGGCGGCAGAGCGCTACGCCGATGAGGCGCTCAAGCTCTTTCTGCTGCGCCGCTGCACGGAAGATCTGGATCCCAATCCGAGCCACCCCGGCTGCGTCTACTCCGAGATGAAGATGTGCCTGGCGCCCTGTTACAAGGGTTGTACAGATGAGCGGTATGGCGAAGAGGCCGCGGCGGTCGAGCGATTTCTGGCCACGCGCGGTGAAAGCCGGCTAGTCACGCTTCGCACCGAACGCGACGAGGTCTCGGCGAGGCTGGAGTTTGAGGCGGCTGCCGCCCTTCACGATCATGTGCAGCGCGTGGAAGGAGTGCGGGCTCTGGCGCCGGAGCTGGTGCGGCCGCTCTCGCAGCTTCGCGCGGTTGTGCTGCAAGCTGCGGCTCTGCCAGGCGAGGTCTCATTCTTTCTGTATGAAAACGGCTCGTTGGCTGGCCCGGTGGGCTTTTCGACGGTGGGCATGAGAATCCAGAACGAGCAATCGGGCTCGACCTCGCTTTTTGCCCATCCCATGGCGATCGAGGCGATTCCGGAGGAGCCGCTTGCCGGTGCCCCAGCTTCGGAGCGTGGTCCCGATGCCGGGGCTGTGGCGCCCGTCAAGCTCGCTCGCGGCGTTCTTGAAGCCCGCATGGAGGAGGCGCTGGCTATACTGGCTGAGCACTTTGAGACTCCGTCCGCTACCCTTCGCCAGGGCCATCTGGCGCTGCTCAAACGTTGGTACTATCGCCCCGAAGCCCGGCGCAACGGGGAGATCTTCTTCCCCGACGCCGAAGGCCGCTGGCCGGTGAAGGCATTGCTGCGCGGCGTGGGCCGAGTCGCGGCCAAAACGCTGGCGGCGGGGAGCCACACCGAGTAAGCTGGTGGGAAAGCCAGCCATGCCCTCCCGTTCGACCATTCGCTCGATGCTCACCGCCGGCCGCCACCGTATATCGAGCGGCCGAGCCGCTGAGGTGGTGGAGCTTGTCCGGGCGCATCCCAAAAAGGCGAGTCAATTGCTTGAATGCCTTTGGGACGAAGAGCCAGCCGTGGCCATGCGCGCTGCCGATGCGCTGGAGAAGCTCACGCGACCGGGGCCACAGACACCGGATTCCCTGAGGACAATGCTTCAGTGCACATGGAAAGAGCCGCTGATCGGCTTGCTCGCCGAGGCCACTGAGAAAAAGCTGAAATGGTGCCTGGCGGGCGTGGTTCCGCGGATTCGACTGACGGTTTCAGAGTGCCGGCGCGTGGCCGAGATCCTGCAGTCCTTTCTTGACGACCGTAGTTCGATCGTCAAGACTCTTGCTCTGCAAGGACTGGCCGATCTGGCCCGGCAGGATGGGTCGCTGCTGCAGGAGGTCATCGACCTGTTGCGCATTCACAGCCGCTCGGGAACTCCGGCGATGCGTGCGCGCGGGCGCATGCTGCTCAAGCAGCTTGAATCCGCGGGAGGGAAAAGATTCGCCGAGTTCATTTCGGGAGACTCCTTTAGTGGGAAGTTTTTCGTATAGACCTGTCGGGAGCGGCTCACGTATCGCGGAAGATGCAGGCTCTCTCACACATACACTTTTCTCATGAGCCGCTCTCTGTACCTGGTTCCAAGGCAGCCCTCGCGGCGAGGAGAGCCTGTGGACCTGAAAGCAATGTGCGGCAGGGCTAATGAGTTTCATCGGCGCGGGCAACTGGCCGAGGCGGAGCAGATCTACAGGCGAGTTCTCGATCTCGATCCGCATCATTCCGACAGCCTGCATCTGCTGGGAGTCCTGGCTCATCAAGTGGGCCGCGACGAGGTTGCCATTGAGCTGATCCGAAAGGCCATTGCCGTCGACAAGCGGCCGGCGCCCTATCACTCGAACCTGGGTACGGCCCTTCAAACGATGGGAAGGCTCGACGAGGCGGCGGCCTGCTATCAGCGGGCGTTGGCCATCAATCCGGAGCTGGCCGAGGCGGAGATGAACCTGGGCGCCGTATTCGAGGCGCAGGGCAAGCACGATCTGGCCGAGGCGCGTTTCCGGAGGACGCTTGAGCTGCGCCCTGAGCTGGCAGAGGTTCACGTCAATCTGGGGAAGATGTTGCAAGCGCAGGGCAAGCTGGAAGAGGCGGTCGCCAGCCACGAGCGCGCCATGGCCCTCAAGCCTGAGTTTGCGGAGGCGTTCTTCAATCACGCAATCGCGATGCAAGCTCTGGGAAAGCTCGACGAGGCTGTTACCAGTTACAAGCGGGCGCTCGACCTCAAGCCGGCAATGGCCGAGGCGCACGGGAATCTGGGAAATGCACGGCTGGCTCAGGGTCAACTGGAAGAGGCGGATGCCAGTTATCAGCGGGCGCTGGCGCTCAAGCCGAACTATGCCGAGGTGTATTACAACCAGGGCAACCTGCGCCAGGCTCAGGGCAAGCTGCCTGAAGCCGCTGCCAGCTATGAGCGCGCCCTTCAACTGAAGCCTCAACTGGCCGAGGCGCACTATAACCTTGGCAATACGCTCCATGCCCTGGACAGGCTGGTGGAGGCTGCGGCCAGTTTTGAGCGGGCGCTGGCTCACAAACCGGAGTACGCCGAGGCCCATTACAACCTGGGCTGCGTTCTCGAAGATCTTGGTCGTCTCGATGAGGCTCTGGCATCGATTGCACGCGCCTTGCAGATCAGGGCGGATTATCCCCAGGCTCGCTTTGGCCAGGCGCTGGCACAACTGCGAAGTGGGGATTTCGCGGCCGGTTGGCGCAATTACGAGAGCCGCTGGCAGTCTCCCGATCATGACACGCCGAGGCGCGCCTATCGGCAGCCGCTGTGGAAAGGAGAGCAGCTTGCGACAGGCCGGCTACTGCTGTGGGGCGAACAGGGGATAGGCGACGAGATTCAGTTCGTCGGGCTGATTCCGGAGACGATCCGCACGGGCAACCGGATTGTGCTCGAATGCGATGCGCGGCTCAAGCCGCTTTTTGCGCGGTCGATTCCAGAGATCGAGGTGGTTTCGAACTGTAGGCCAGCTGAGGCCGAAACGATGGAGATCACGGCCCAGATGCCCACGGGCAGTTTGCCTGGGCTGTTTCGGACGAGCGAAGCCGCTTTTGCTGTTTCAGTCTCGCCATATCTCCGGGCCGATCCGGCGGAGCGGGATCGGTTTCGCACGCGGTACAGCGACGGGCGGCGGCTGATCGGGCTGGCCTGGCAGACTCGGAATCAAAAGACGGGCCGCAAGCGATCCATCGGCCTTGAGAGCTTTGCTCCGCTCTTTGCGCTTCCCGGCATTCGCTGGATCAGTTTGCAATATGGAGACCTCGACGGTCTTGAAGCTCAGGCTGCGGCAGCCCGTGCGCCTCTGCTGATTGACCGCAGCGTCGATCAGCTCGTCGACATCGATCAGTTCGCGGCACAGATCGCGGCCATGGACCAGGTCATTACAATTGACAACTCGACGGCACACCTTGCCGGGGCATTAGGGCTTCCGGTCTGGCTCTTGCTTCCCTACGCCGCCGACTGGCGCTGGCTGGAAGGGCGGCTGGATTGCCCGTGGTATCCGACGATGCGTATCTTTCGCCAGCCGAAGCTGGGCGACTGGGAGTCTGTTGTCGAGAGCGTCTTGAGGGACATTTGATCTTTTTCCGCCATGCGAAGGCCAAGCTTAGGTGGGCCGTGCTTTCTCCGGTTGAACAACAAGCAAAAGCTCAGACCAAACTCATGAGCTATCCGCAGACTCTGACGCCTCCGCGCTGATACACTGAGCTGGCAAGGAGATGCGTCCCAAAAACACCATGGTTGAACTGCTGCCATCGATACTTTCGGCGGATTTTGCCCACTTGGCCGACCAGGTTGCCGCGGCAGAGCGGGGCGGCGGAACGGTCATCCACGTCGACGTGATGGATGGCCATTTTGTGCCCAACATTACGATCGGACCGCCCGTGGTGAAGTGGCTGCGCAAGTTCACTTCGCTGCCGCTTGACTGCCATCTGATGATCGAGAATCCGGACGAGTTCATTCCCGCCTTTGCCGAGGCCGGGGCCAACTGGGTGAGCGTTCACTACGAGGCCTGCACTCACCTGCACCGCTCGCTCGAATTGATCGCCCAGCACGGGATGAAGCCGGCGGTGGTGCTGAATCCGGCCACTCGCGTCGATTTGCTCACGGATATTCTGCCCATGGTTCATCATGTTCTGGTGATGAGCGTGAATCCGGGCTTTGGCGGGCAGACATTCATTGAGTTCTCGCTCGACAAGATCCGGCGGCTGGCCGCATTGCGCCAGGAGCTGGGGCTGGCATTTAGAATCGAAGTGGATGGCGGCGTGGCTCACGACACCGTGACTCGCATCGTCCAAGCTGGAGCGGAACTGCTGGTAGCCGGCAACGCCGTCTTTGGAGCGGGACAGCCCGAGCAGGATGCGCGTGCTCTGCTGGCTGCGGCCCGCGAGGCCGCGGGCGAGTGAAAGAAAAGCTTTTAGCTTCTAGCTGCTAGCTTTTAGCTCAGAACTCCCAGCAGCGAGCATTGAAACGCAGGGAAGCTCAAGCGCTTCCGGCGTGGGAACAAAAGACTAGAAGCTGATCTTCGAGCAGGAAAAGGCTTGTGGCCTGTCGACGGGCCGCAGCCGCGATGAGGAATTATGAACCGGTTGACGTTGAAGTTTGCCGCGCTGGCTTTGGCGGTCCTGATGTTGGGCGGAGTCGCGGCCCAAGCCAAGGTTAAGCAGCCCAAGAAGAAGAAGAACGAGGACTTGAGCGCCAACCCGCTAGCCAAGTTGAACTCCAAGCAGCCCGACAAGGAGCTTTACGACAAGGCGATGACGGCCATGAAGAAGGGCCGCTTCGACGTCTGCCGTCTTGACCTTCAAACCATGCTGAATACCTATCCGGACTCCGAGTACCGGATGCGCGCCAAGCTGGCCGTGGGCGACAGTTGGTTCAAGGAGGGCGGCACCGCGGCCCTCACACAGGCCGAGGCGGAGTACCAGGACTTTATTACCTTCTTTCCCAACGCCCCGGAGGCCGCCGAGGCGCAGATGAAGGTTGCCGACATCTACTACGAGCAAATGGAAAAGCCGGACCGCGACTACAACAATGCTCAGCGCGCCGAACAGGAGTATCGGAAGATGATCAACATCTTTCCCGACTCGACTCTGGTGCCCCGCGCCAAACAGAAGCTGCGCGACGTGCAGGAAGTTCTGGCCGAGCGTGAAACCGAGATCGGCCTCTACTATGGCAGCAAGGAGAATTACTCCGCCTCCATCGCGCGCCTTGAGACCGTGGTCGATACCTATCCGCTTTACTCCAAGAGCGACCAGGCTTTGCTGGGCATAGGCGATGCCTTTGCCGGTGAGGCGCGCTTCTTTCAAAACCAGCCCAATATTCCCGGCGCGGTCAAGGAACGGCTCCGCGCCGCATACCAGGACCGGGCCGCCGAGGCCTACGCCAAGGTGATTACGCGCTATCCCATGGCTCCCCATGTTGAAGATGCCCGCGACCGCCTGGTGGCCATGAACCGTCCGGTTCCCGAGCCCACCCAGGCGGCGATCACCGAGAACGAGGCCGAAGAGATCAGCCGCCGGCGCGTGCAGTTTGTCGATAAAACCTTTGGCATCATCAAGCACGGGCCCACAGTGGTTGAGGCCGTTCACGTGGGCGAGCCGAGCCTTGACGATCCCAAGCGCACGCTGGCACCCGATGTGACCAAACAGAACGCCACGATCATCAGCGCCGCCATCAACGCCGGCAAGCCTGCCGCTTCGCCCATCGGAGTGGTCACGCCAACCGGCGTGAACGAGCCGCCCCGCAGCGACCAGCCTTCGCAAGCGCCTTTGCAACTTGAGAAGCCGGAGGGCGGCACAGGCGTTGGCGTTCAGGTTTTGAGCGCTCCCGCCGCCGACCCCAACGCGGTTGTCAAGGCCGTTGGTCCGGTCAACACTGCCGTGCCTGCCGCCGAGAAGCCCACCGAGGCTCCCGACCAGGTGAATGATGTCAAGGCCGGCTCGAACCCGACAGGGGCCGTCAATCCGGCCGACGCCAAGAAACACAAGGCCGATCTGAGCGACGAATCCTCCAGCAAGAAGAAAAAGAAGAAGGGGCTCTCCAAGCTGAATCCGTTCTAGCTCGCTCCATCGCTCCTTCGAAAGGCCGCTCCCAAAACCGGGCGCGGCCTTTTTCATGTTATGATTCGCCCGAATCTCTTTACTGCCCCATCTGGTAAAGTGGGTGGTGGTCCCCTCGTTCAAAACCCTCACCGCAAGAGGGCTTTGCGCAGACCATCGGGGGCTCGAATTCAAGAACCCCTATGCCTCACGATCTGCCGAAAGCCTACGACCCCGCCGCCATTGAAGATCACTGGGCCGAATACTGGGTCCGCGAGAAGCTCTTCGCGCAGCCCACGCCCACGGCCGCCGATACCGCCGGACAAGCTGGACAAGCTGGACAAGCTGGACAAGGCGAGAGCTTTACCATGCTGCTGCCGCCGCCGAATGTGACCGGCAACCTGCACATGGGCCACATGTTCGAACATGCCGAGAGCGACATCATGGTCCGCTGGCGCCGCATGTGCGGCGACCGGGTGTTGTGGGTGCCGGGCACGGATCACGCCGGCATCGCGACACAGATGCTGGTGGAGCGCCAGCTAACGACCGAAGGCAAGAGTCGCCAGCAGCTTGGCCGCGCGGCTTTTGTCGAGCGCGTCTGGGAGTGGAGGCGTCACTACGGCGGCGCGATCCTCGGGCAGATGAAGCGTCTCGGCGCGTCGGTTGACTGGCAGCGCGAATACTTCACCATGGACGAGAGACTATCTGTTGCGGTGCGCGAAGCCTTCGTCCGCTTACATGAGCAGAATCTAATCTATCGTGGCGCATACATTGTTAACTGGTGTCCGCGCTGTCAAACCGCGATAAGTGACTTGGAAGTGTTCCACGAGGAACAAAAGGGGCACTTATGGGAGATACGTTATCCGGTAGTTAGTAAGAGCGGTAAAGATACTGGCGAGTTTCTAACTGTCGCGACCACGCGCCCCGAAACGATGCTTGGCGATGTAGCAGTTGCCATTCATCCAGAGGACGAACGCTATCTTCACTTGCATGGTAAGAAGCTTCGGCTGCCACTTATGGATCGCGAGATTCCTATCATTCTCGATGAGTGGGTAAGTCGCGACTTTGGCACCGGCGCGGTAAAAGTAACTCCTGCGCACGACCCTAACGACTTTGCTCTTGGCGAGCGCCACAATCTGCCGTCGATCAACATCATGGATGTGGAAGGCCGCATCAATGCGGACGGAGGCTCGTATACCGGGCTTGATCGTTACGCCGCGCGCAAAAAGATTGTCGCCGACCTTGAAGAGTTAGGTCTGCTTGCGGGCATCAAGGACCACGTCAACAACGTGGGCCATTGCGATCGCTGTAAAACTACCGTGGAACCTCGACTTTCGACTCAGTGGTTCATCAAGATCCAGCCGCTGGCGGAAAAAGCGATTGCCGCAGTCAAGCCGGACGCACAGGGCAACAAGGCGATCCGTATCGTTCCGGAGCAATACGAGAAGGTCTACCTGGAGTGGATGGAGAACATACACGACTGGTGTATCTCGCGCCAGCTCTGGTGGGGCCATCGAATTCCTGCCTGGCACTGTGCGAATTGTCATCAGATGACCGTCGCCCGCGAAGATCCTACTGCATGCGCTCATTGTGGATCAGACAAGATCACGCAAGAGACCGATGTTCTGGATACGTGGTTCTCATCGGGATTGCTGCCGGTCTCTGTCTTCGGTTGGCCGCATATCACGGAGAAGAATCGTGGCGATTTCGACGCATTCTACCCGACTAGTCTCTTGGTGACCGGCTTCGACATTCTTTTCTTCTGGGTCGCCCGGATGGTCATGTTTGGCTGCTGGTTTTCGGGCGTGCTGGTTTTCGGGCGATGTACCGATGCCCGACGGCAGCCCGCGCTCGCTTGCGGACTCAGTGCCATTCAGGGAGGTCTATATCCACGCGCTGGTGCGCGACGCCAACCGCGAGAAGATGTCGAAGACCAAGGGCAATGTCGTCGATCCCATTGAAATCGTCAAGCAGTACGGGACGGATGCGGTCCGGTTTACGCTGGCTTCGATGGCTTCGCCGGGGACTGATATTGCCTTCAATGTAGCTCGTACCGAGGGCTATCGCGCCTTCGCCAACAAGATCTGGAACGCCGCACGGCTTCTCTTCATGAACGTGGATCGGGCGGCTGAGATCGCCATCACGGTCGATCCGGCCGCGCTGGGCGGAATGCCTACCGTCGCAAACGATGCGCCATTGGAAGCTCGCTGGATTGTAGCCGAGATCCATGCGACCGCGGCCAAGGTCAACCAGTCGCTTGAAAACTTCCGCTTCGACGAAGCGGCCAATACGATTTATCAGTTTTTCTGGGGAAGTTTCTGCGATTGGTATTTGGAAATCGTCAAACTGCGGCTTGATTTTTCTGAGAACTCGGACAAAGCACTAACTAAGGCCGCGCTTACGACG
>JBEKOA010000164.1:0-10622 GCA_049522255.1 Occallatibacter sp. | reverse complement strand
GTTGGTCTTCGTACCGGTTGAAGGATGTGAAGGCAGTCATTGTCGAAGAGTGGCTGCGTTCCCTTCCGCTGGCAAATGGCAGCAAAGCAAAAATCCGCAACCTCATGCACACAATCTTCAATCACGCAGTTCGCTGGGAGTGGCACGACCGGAACCCGATTACGCAGGTGCGTCAGAGCGCCAAGCGTCTGAAGGTTCCCGTTGTGTTGAATATCGCGCAGCTTAAGTCGCTGCTCGAACATCTTAAGGAACCGGGCAAGACAGCCGTTCTCCTGGACATCCTCACTGGTCTGCGTGTGAGCGAGTTGCTGGCGCTGAAATGGTCGGACGTGGATTTCGAGAACCTCGAATTGCACGTGACCCGTTCCATTGCTCTTCAGCGCGTAGGGCCATGCAAAACGGAGGCATCGCAGAAGCCGGTTCCGCTCGATCCTGAACTGGCCGAAGTTTTGCTAATGTGGCGCAGACGGTCGCCTTACCCGATGGATGACGATTGGGTATTTGCCAGTCCCGCCAGCAGGGGAGAGTTGCCGTACTGGTCTTTTTCACTCTACCGCGTGTATATCCGACCTGCCCTCAAGGCGGCAGAGATCACGGGGAAGGTGGGCTGGCACACGTTCCGCCATTCTTACGCGACAATTTTGAAGTCGCATGGGGAGGACGTGAAAACCGTGCAGGAATTGTTGCGGCACGCCAATAGCAGCATAACCATGAACCTCTACGCGCAGGCGGTGACGGACATCAAGCGCAACGCGCAGAGCAAAATCGCAAGGCTGGTTTTCGATTCAGAAAAGGCTCCGGGGGGCGAATGATGTCCTTAATGGACCTTTTTGGACCGGCGGCGAAGTTGGGGATTTCGTATATGTTATTGATTTTATTGGCGTCCCCGACGGGATTTGAACCCGTGTTATCGCCGTGAAAGGGCGGTGTCCTAGGCCGGGCTAGACGACGGGGACGCTGAAGAGGGCCTACCATCGACCCGGATCGGCCGCATGCGCCCTTATGAAGGCTACCAACTCAGCGGCACCATGTCAAAGATATGGAACCGCGGTTCATGGTCAACACGACCACAGCCGAGCCTTGCAAAAACCGGTGAGTGCTCGCATGTACCTCAAGAACTATCTGGAAAACCGCATCGGCTGCTGGTGGGGCAATGGGCGCAGGCTGGACCTGAAGCACCTGGGACTATCTGACAGGTTTCGGCCCCGGCGCTTGGCAAGTGAGACCGAATTAGAGACTCACGCCCAGTCATCTTTGGCTCAAGAGCGATTTTTTGCGTCGCTTCCCCGACTCCAAGCGTCACATTATATTAGGCGACCTTGAATTGATCTTCCGCAGGCTCATGGCGCGTTCTCCGGGCGTGCGCCTACGTGGAAGCCGCAGTTGCCGTCGACGATCGACTCCCGCAGCCCCTCATTGCAGTTGATCCGGCGCAAACCGGAGCATCAGGGGAAACTCCGGGGTAAGGATTGTCGGAGAAAAGATCGAGTGAGGAAGAGCGCTTTGAGACGCATTTTTGGAGTAGGTACTTTGATCCTTCTTGGATTGGCGGCAACCGGCTGCCAAAAGAAGCCGGACGCACCGGCCGCGGCCGGAATGCAGGCCATGCCGGTGCAGACAGCGACAGTCACGCTTGCCCCTGTACCGCAATCCAGCGAGTACGTGGCCACCATTAAGTCGCGTCGCTCGGCAACACTGCTGCCGCAGGTGAGCGGATTGCTGACGAAGATCCTCGTCCGTTCGGGCGACCATGTGACGGCCGGACAGTTGTTGATGGAGATCGATCCGCGACTACAGACGGCTGCGGTGGAATCTGCACGCGCGACCGAGCGGCAGAAGAAGGCAGTCTACGATTACAACACCGTGGAGATCGAACGCCAGCACAAGCTCTTTGATGCGGGCGTGACCAGCCGCGATGTCTACGACCAGGCGCGTCAGTCTCACGACAACTCAAAGGCGGATTATGAGTCGGCCGTTCAACTGCGCAAAACTCAGGAGGAACAACTGGCCTACTACAACATCCGCGCGCCTTTTGACGGCGTGGTGGGCGACATCCCGGTGCATGTGGGCGACTTCGCTTCGCCCAGCAACTCTCCGGCAACCGTGCTGACAACCGTCGATGAGAACAAGGATCTTGAAGCCTATATCTACATTCCCACGGAGCGCGCCGGACAGGTGCGCCAAGGGCTGGGTGTGGATCTGATGGACAACTCGGGAAAGCTTATCGAGAAAACCAGGATTGATTTTCTCTCGGCGCAGGTGGAAAGCACGTTGCAGGGGATTCTCGTGAAGGCGCCGGTCCACGCCACGCCGGAAGTGCTGCGCAACGCGCAGATGATCAAGGCGCGCGTCATCTGGAGCACTTCGCCGATGGCTGTCGTTCCGGTGCTGGCGGTGACGCGCCAGGGGGGGCAGACATTCGTCTTCGTGGCTCAGGCGCAGGGTGGGCACTTCATGGCGCGTCAGACTGCGGTGACGCTGGGCGATACCGTGGGAAACACCTACGCGGTCTCCTCGGGGCTGAACGCGGGGGACAAGGTCATCGTATCCAGCACACAGTTCCTGGTGAATGGCATGCCAGTGATGCCGCTACCGGGAGCCTAGAGGACACCTTGAACAAGCGCCTCGGGCGACAGGCCGGAGGCTGGGACAGGGCGTCAGCCGTACCATGCTCATCGCAGACGAAAAGGAAGGCAACCTTTGTTTGTAGATTTCTTTATTCATCGACCTGTATTTGCCACGGTCTGCGCGCTGCTGATCATTTTGGCCGGCGCGGTGTGCATCCCAACCCTCCCGGTTGCAATGTATCCCACGCTTGCTCCCCCGCAGGTCTCGGTGGACTGCAACTATGTGGGCGCCAATGCCGACACAGTCGAGAAGGCCGTGACCATTCCTCTGGAAGAGGCCATCAACGGCGTCGAGGGAATGCGTTATATCAGCTCGTCGAGCACCAACAGCGGAACCAGCTCGATCGGCGTGACCTTTGAGACTGGCTACGACCTCGACATCGCCGCGGTGGATGTGCAGAATCGCGTGGCCAGTACCCAGGGGCGGCTTCCGGCTGCGGTGAATGCAACCGGCATCAGCATCACCAAGTCGAATTTCAACTTCGTCCTCGGCGCCGGCTTCTATACCCTGGATGGGCGCTACTCGCCTGAATTCATCTCCAACTATCTGGACGTCTATGTCAAAGACGCCATCAAGCGCGTCCCCGGTGTGGGCGATGTGATCATCTTTGGCGAGCGCAAGTACGCAATGCGCCTCTGGCTCGATCCCGTCCGTCTGGCCGCTCACAACCTCACGGCGACGGATGTGGTCAGCGCACTGGTCGAGCAGAACGTCGAGATTCCCGCCGGCCAACTCGGCCAGCCGCCCGCCGACTCAATGCAGGCCTTCCAGATCCCGGTGCGAGTTGTCGGCCGGCTTACATCGCCCGCAGAGTTCGACAACATCATCGTCAAGAACTCCGCGAACGGCCTCGTGCTTGTCAAGGATGTCGGCCACTCGGTCGTCGGCGCTGAGGACTATAGCTCCACACTCAAATACGCCGGACGCGAGGCCATGGGCATCGGCGTCTTGCAGCTGTCGAACGCCAACGCGCTCGATGTAGACGCCAAAGCCAAAGCGGCACTGGCTGAACTGTCAAAGAGCTTTCCTCCGGGGCTCAAATACGCCATCGCCTTCGATTCCACCACCGTGGTGGGCGACTCCATTCGCGAAGTTCTGGTCACCCTCGCACTGGCCATCTTCATCGTCATCACCGTCATCTTTCTCTTCTTGCTGGACTGGCGCGCCACCATCATTCCCGCCGTTACCATCCCGGTATCGCTGATTGGAACCTTTGCCTTCATCAAAGTCTTCGGGTTCTCTATCAACGCATTGACGCTCTTCGGCATTACGTTGGCCACGGGATTGGTGGTCGACGATGCCATTGTGGTCATTGAAAACGTGCAGCGCCACATGCACATGGAGCACTCCGATCCTCACGAGGCTACATCGAGGGCCATGGGCGAGGTCACCAGCGCCGTGATCGCGACGTCTCTTGTCTTGATTGCGGTCTTCGTGCCGGTTTCGTTCTTTCCCGGCACCACCGGCATTCTCTATCGCCAGTTCTCGCTGACCATCGCCTTTGCCATCGCCATCTCGGCCTTCAACGCACTGACGCTCTCACCAGCTCTCTCGGCCATGTTCCTGCGCGGCGAAGAGGATCGTCCCAAGCAATTGGACTTCCTGCACATCGATGTGGTCTCGCGACTTTTTGCCAGCTTCATTCATTCCACTGACAGGCAGATCAGTTGGCTCTCGGCCACTTACGCCAAGGCGATTCATGGGGCGCTCAAGCTGCGCTACGCGCTGCTCGTTCTTTTCTTCGCCGGCTTGGGCGCCACGGTATGGACTTACCTGCACGTCCCCACCGGCTTCATTCCCCAGGAAGATCAAAGCTTCCTCATGGTCATTGTGCAGGCGCCGCCGGGCTCTTCACTGGCCTACACGGGCGCTTTGGCAGACCGCGCCGAAGCCATCATCGCCCAGAATCCCGATATTGCCGGAGCGTTCTCAGTGATGGGATTCAGCTTTTCCGGCAACGCCTCCAACGCGGGCATGATGTTCATCTCCACAACGCCCTCCGATCAGCGCCGAGGCAAGGGCCACTCAGCCGCCGACATCGTCGCCAACCTTGCACCCAAACTGCAAATGCTGATGTTCGCCCCCAATGGTGGCCTTGTGCTGATCGTCCAGCCTCCAGCTGTCTCCGGTGTGGGAAGCTTCGGCGGCTTCCAATTCATGCTTCAGGACGAGGGCGCCAACACACTTAGCGATCTGGACCGCGTGGCCCACCAGATCGTGGGCGCCGGCAATGCGGGCAAGGAACTGACCGGCCTTTACACCTCCTTCTCTGCCAATGACCCGCAGGTGCTGGTCACTATCGACCGCGAGAAGGCCAAGTCCATGAACATTCCGCTTTCGCAGATCACCACCACGCTCGGCGTCTTCATGGGTTCGGAGTACATCAACGACTTCGACTTCAACAACCGCACCTATCGCGTCTTTGTGCAGGCCGACCAGCCATTCCGCATGTCGGCCCGCGATCTGCACAATTACTACGTTCGCTCCGACTCTGGTCAAATGGTGCCGCTGGACAACCTGGTCAAGGTGACAGAGAGTTCCGGACCGCCGGTCATCAGCCATTACAATCTCTTCCGCTCGGTTGAAATCGACGGCTCGGCCGCGCCAGGCCTCAGCTCCGGTCAGGGACTGGCGGCCATGCAGGACCTTGCCACCAAGACGATGATGCCCGGCATGAAGTTCGAGTGGACCGGCTTGACGCTGGACGAGATCGAATCCGCCGGCAAAGCAATCCTCATCTTCGGTCTCGGCCTGCTGGTCGTATATCTCACCCTCTCCGCGCAGTATGAAAGCTTCGCGCTGCCCTTCATCATTCTTCTGGCCGTGCCCATGGCTGTGCTGGGCGCATTGGGTCTGGTGTGGTGGCACGGTCTTGCCAATGACGTCTACTGCCAGATCGGACTTGTGATGCTGATCGGCCTTTCGGCCAAAAACTCAATCTTGATCGTCGAGTTTGCCGAACAGTTGCGCCGCAAGGGCCGCTCCATCGCCGATGCTGCAGCAGAGGCCGGCGCTTTGCGCCTGCGGCCGATTCTGATGACCTCGTTTGCCTTCATCCTCGGCGTGCTGCCATTGGTCTTCGCCACCGGCGCGGGCGCTTTGGGCCGCCGGTCCGTCGGTACGACGATCGTCGGCGGCATGCTGCTCTCGACCATCCTCAACCTGTTCTTTATCCCGGTGCTCTACGTGATTCTGAGCAGGCTGCTCAGGCGCGGCGACGTCCCTGTGTCAAGACAGACCGAGGCATAATAACAAAGGTGCCCCATCCTCGCGGCGTCGTTGTTTTTGCCGCTAGGGTGGGAAGCCACTAACCTCACTCGGCGAACGAAACTGAATGTCCAATCTAGGCGCAATGTAATCGCGTCGAAGGTCTCTGCTGCTCTACCGCAGGCGGTTACTGCGAGTTCTGATGCGCAATCACATAATCCTTGATTCGGTCGTATACCTGGCTCGTCACCACGCCATGCTCCAACAAATCGACCTTGCTGCGGTAAGGCCGAAAGCGAATGATGCGTCCAGCCCAACTGCGCTTCATGCCCGGAACCTTCAGCAGTTCATCCACGCTGGCGTGATTAAGGTCGATCCGCAACTCGGGCGGCGGAGCCGACGCAGAGGTCTTCGGCACGCCACGCGTATCCCGATCCTGGTTGTTCTGCGCCATCCCCACGAGGCAAATCGCCAGAATCGCCATCGTAGAAACCGCAAATCGCTTCCCTGTTCGCACGGCTCCATTCTCCGCTTCGCAGCCTCGGGCCGCAAGCGAAAGATTTGACACCGTGCCGCCGTTTACTTTATGGTTTGAATCAGATGCAGAGCAACCGCCATCACGGCCACCACCATCATGGAACCTCCATGCCGGCGGACTGCCATGGCCTGAACTAATACGGCCAGAGAGATCTCAAGAGATACCAAGCCCGCCGGCGACAATAACCGGCGGGCTTTTTCCTGTCCTGACAAAAACTCCAACCAAGAATAAGGAAACCGATGAGCAATACGAATCCCGCAATCGACTTTGAAAAAATGGACGGGCTTGTCCCCGGCATCGTCCAGGATGCAAGCACCGGCGAGATGCTGATGCTGGGCTTTCTGAACGCCACCAGCTATGCCAAGACCCTGGAAACAGGCTTCGTCACATTCTGGAGCCGCACCCGCCAAAAGCTGTGGATGAAAGGCGAAACAAGCGGCAACCGCCTGCGTGTCGTCACAGCCGCAACTGACTGCGACAACGATACGCTGCTCTTTCGTGTAGTTGTCGAAGGCGACGGACTCGTCTGCCACGAAGGCTCGGTCAGTTGCTTCACCAAGCCGGTAAGCATCGACGCGACCGGCGAACCAACAACGAAAGAGGCATCGCGTGGCTAACAAGCTGAGACTCGGAATTCCCAAAGGCAGTTTGCAGGATGCGACCATCGCGCTTTTCAAGCGGGCTGGATGGAATATCTATGCCGACGGCCGCTCCTACTTCCCCTCGATCGACGACCCGGAGATCGAGTGCATGTTGATTCGCGCGCAGGAGATGGCTCGCTACGTCGATCACGGCGTTCTCGACGCTGGCCTCACCGGCATCGATTGGGTGGTCGAGAGCGGCCTCGACCTCACCAGCATCACCTCGCTGACTTACTCCAAGCAGAGCCGCCGCAAAGTGCGCTGGGTGCTGGCTGTCCCTGAGGGCAGCGGCTTCGAGAAGGCCGAAGACCTCGAAGGCAAAATCGTAGCCACTGAGTTAGTGGAAGTAAGCAAGCGATACTTCGCGGCCAAAGGCGTCAACGTCAAGGTTGAATTCAGTTGGGGTGCAACCGAAGTCAAGCCGCCCACGCTCGCCGACGCCATCGTTGAAGTAACAGAAACGGGAAGCTCTCTCAAGGCCAACCGCCTCAAGATCATCGACACGGTCATGGAGAGCGAGACGCATCTGATCTCTGGCAGCAAAGCTCTTGCCGATCCATGGAAACGTGAAAAGATCGACCAGATCGCGCTCATGCTGCGCGGCGCCATCGACGCGCAATCGCAGGTGGGGCTGATGCTCAACGTACTGCGCGGTGATCTCGACGCGGTGCTGGCCGTACTGCCCGCACTCAACTCGCCCACCATCTCCCAGCTTTCGAACTCCGACTGGGTGGCGGTTAACACCATCGTCGAAGAGCGTGTAGCCCGCGATGTAATTCCCAAGCTCAAAGCAGCCAAGGCAGCGGGCATTGTCGAGTATCCGCTCAACAAAGTGGTGCTGTAGGTAGTTCTCGCAGTTACTGACATTTGGGTGCCCCACCCTCGCCACGTCTTTGTTTTTGTCGCTAGGATGGGAGACCATTGAGGCGAGATCGCCGGAGAAAGCAAATGAGGATCATCCGAACCAAAGGTCGCGGTGCACAGCAGACAGCAGAGACGCTCGCTGCGCTTGAACAGCGCGGCGGCGCGGCCCTCGATGCCGTGCAGCCCGCGGTCAAGAGCATCGTGGCCGATGTACGCAAGCATGGCGATCGCGCACTGCTACGCTATGCTGCCCAATTCGACGGCCTCGCAGATGCATCCAACCTGCGCATCACTCCCGATGAGATGGCCTCTGCATGGGACGCCAACCCCCGCGCGATGCGCGAAGCTCTCACTACCGCCGCGGACCAGATTCGCGCATTCGCCGTTTCGCAACTGCCGGCATCCTGGAGCGAGTCTCCTATCCCCGGCCTTACCACCGGCCAGCTTGTTCGTCCTCTCGGAGCCGTCGGTTGTTATGTGCCAAGCGGACGCCACCCACTACCTTCCACACTGCTGATGACCGTGATTCCCGCGCAGGTTGCCGGCGTCGTGCGCATCGCTGTAGTCTCGCCCAAGCCCGCGCCAGAGACTCTGGCCGCCGCTCACTTGCTCGGCGTCACGGAGGTTTATCGCCTCGGCGGGGCGCATGCCGTTGCCGCGCTGGCCTATGGAACCGCGAGCCTCCCGCGCGTCGACAAGATCGTGGGGCCAGGTAATCTGTACGTCACCGCGGCCAAGCGGCTCGTAGCCTTCGACTGCGCCATCGACATGCTCGCCGGTCCCACGGAGATCGTCGTCACCAGCGAGCGCGGAAACGCGAATGAGATCGCATCGGATCTTGTCGCACAGGCAGAACACGATCCTGAAGCGTTGGCCATCTTCATCACCACGCGCGTCGATCTGGCCAAAGAGGTCATCGCGGAAGCGGAGCAACGCAGCCGCTTGAATCCGGTCGCGCGTGAGGCTCTCAATCGCAACGGCCTCGTCATCCTCGCTTCAACACTCGATGAAGCGCGCTCAATCACCAACCGCATTGCACCCGAACACCTCACCGTCGACGCGGCCAGCGACCTCGATTGGGTACAAAGCGCCGGCTCGGTCTTTGTCGGCCGCTGGTCTGCGCAGCCCATGGGAGATTACATCTCCGGCCCCAATCACACGCTGCCAACCGGCGGTATGGCCCGCGTGCGCGGCGGCCTGAGCGTGAACGACTTTGTAAAGCTCATCACCGTGCAGCAATACAACGCGCAAGCCATGCGCGCGCTCGGTCCGTCCGCCATTCTGCTTGCCGAGGCCGAGGGCCTTGCCGGACACGCTGAAGCGATTCGCAATCGCTTCAAGAGGAGGTCTCGTGACTGAAATCGAAACGTCGATCATTCCGAGGCCGCGCGCCCGCGTGGAGGCCATGAAGGAATATCACCCTCCGCTCGGCAGCCGCGACGCGCTGCGCCTGGACTTCAACGAAAACACGGTCGCCTGCTCGCCCAAGGTACGCGAAGTGCTTGGCAGCATCTCTGCCGGCAGCCTCGCGCGTTACCCGGAACGTGAACCGGTCGAAGCCATCGTTGCCGCGCATCTCGGCCTCGCACCCGCGCAGGTCGCGCTCACCAACGGCGTCGATGAGGCGATTCACGTTCTCTTCGAAGCTTTCCTCGAAGAGGAAGACGAACTCCTGCTGCCAGTGCCCACGTACACGATGTATGAGATCTACGCGTCGGCCACCGACGCCCGCGCGGTCGCCGTGCAGGCCGCTGACGATCTCAAGTTTCCATTCGAGCGCCTGCTAGCAGCTATCACGCCGCACACCAAGATCATCGCGATCGCCAATCCCAACAGCCCTTCCGGCTCCGCGGCGACGCGTGCGCAGTTGCTTGAGATCGCAGCTCGCGCACCGCACGCGGTGCTGTTGGTTGATGAAGCTTATTTCCACTTTCACGGCGAAACGGTTATCGATCTCGTCGGCAAGATTCCAAATCTGATTGTCGCGCGCACTTTTTCCAAAGCTTACGGCCTCGCCGGTCTGCGCCTCGGTCTACTTGCCGGTTCCGTGGAACTGATGCGCTGGACGCGGCGGGTGCTCTCGCCCTACAGCGTGAATTCGCTGGCGCTTGCCTGCCTTCCGCCTGCGCTCGAAGATGCGGCTTATCTCGATGGGTACGTCGCCGAGGTGCTCGCCGCGCGCACGGAGTTCGAAGCCGCGCTCGACTTGGCCGAAATCCGTCGCTGGCCCAGCCATGCAAATTTTGTGCTGGTAGAGATCGGCCCGCAGCATAAGGAGTTCACGCGCATGATGAGCGCGGCTGGAGTGCTCGTTCGCGACCGCTCCAGCGACCCCGGCTGCGATGGCCTGGTCCGCATCACCATCGGGACGCGAGAGCAAATGCGCCAGGCCGCCGTAGCGCTCAACGAATCTCTGGCCAGGCTAAAACGGTTGGCGGTTGAAGACGCCCCGTAGGGGCTGCAGGAGAATAGCCCTGGATGAAATCCTGGGGTTGCAGTATCAAATCAGCGATCGCACTCCGTAGGGGTGCTGCGAAGATCTCTTATCTGCGGTTGCATTTCGAGAGGTTAAGTTGGAACCCAAGCTGGAATTAGGAGCAGACAAATGACACAGAACGCCAGCGCTCCGCGCACGTCCAACCCGCGCCGGTCAGAATTGGTCCGCAATACCACCGAGACGCGCATTGCTATCAATCTGACGATTGAAGGCAGCGGGCAGTATAAGATCTCCACCGGCATTCGCT
>JBEKOA010000163.1:0-10637 GCA_049522255.1 Occallatibacter sp. | reverse complement strand
GATATCCAGCACTCATGGCCGGGGTAAGTGAAGAAGGGCTTGTAGCCGAAGTCCTTGCCGAGCAGGCCAAACTTCCAAAGATGATAGGCAATGTCCTTGCCGACGTAAGTTACCGTGCCGTTGGAACGCACGATCACTTTGGCGTCCTCATTCGTCTCGCCCTCAGTAACATCCGCGCCGGGTCGAGTCATCACCCAACAGCCTTTGTTCCTGCCTTCCGTCTCGAAGTAGAGCACACCGGTTTGCTTGAGCTGCTCAAAGGCCGCTTCCCAAAACTTCAGGTGTAAGATCTCGCTCTCGCGGGGCAGGAAGTCGTACTCAATGTCTAGGCGCAGCATGGTTTCGAGATGGCGGCGCAAAACTGCGGTCGAGATCAGTTCGGCAATCTCTGCCGTCTCATTGCCTCCGTGCTCGATCTCATGCAGAGTGTCATAGCGCAACTTTTTCCGCGCCTCATTTTCCTGGTCGGTCCCGCTGGTGTACCACTGTGAGGTCTTCGCGTAGAGATCCCAACAGTAGTAATCTATGCGCTCACCACCAACCTTGAGTGCTGCGAGGAGCCCGCGCACCTCGGCCAGCGACAGGCCTTCAAGATGCTGAAAGCCAACCACCACATCGGCCACCTGCACGCCGGTGTTGTCGATGTAGTTCTGCACGTCGACCTTTTGCCCGGCGGCGCGCAGCAGACGCACGAAGGTATCGCCCAGAATCGCATTGCGCAGATGGCCCACATGCGCGGCCTTGTTGGGATTGATGCTAGTGTGCTCGACAAGCGAGTGAATGCCGAATGCGGGTGCCCCAGGTCCCTCGCTTTTGGGGACCTGGGATTCCTCCGCCCCAACCATCAGGCGCGCTTCGGCGGCACGATCAAGCCGCGCATTGATGTATCCCGCTCCGGCAACTTCAAAGCTGGCGAAGCCTTCGAGGCCAGAGAGTGCCGCGACGATCTCCTGCGCGATGACCTTGGGCGCCTTGCGCAGCTTGCGGGCCAACTCAAAGGCAATGGGCGTAGCCAGTTCGCCAAACTTCAGATCAGGCGGAATCTCGATGGGAATGGAGTCGAGTTCAAGGTTGTACTCTTCCGCCAGGAGCGCGCGAATTTGGTTGCCAAGCCGTCTCTGTAAGTCCAGAATCACGTCGATTAGCCTCAAAAATCCTTGATTTTCAAGGGCTATTCTAACAGCCACCCGCGCTGGGGCCGTCCTAGTTGCTTGCGTCCGAACGACTGTCCAGACTCGTCCGTCCTGAAGAATACCGTAAAATGATGAAGAGATTGCCTTGAGAACCCGGCGCGGTCCACCGACCGAACTCACTGCAACACCCCACCTATGACGAAATCTGCATCCAGTCCAGCCCATTATTACCTGACCACGCCCATCTACTACGTGAATGCGAGGCCGCACCTGGGCCACGCTTACACGAGCATCGTCTGCGACGCGATTGCGCGCCGGAAGCGGGCGATGGGCATCGAGACCTGGTTCCTCACCGGCACCGACGAGCACGGGCAAAAGATCGAACGCTCCGCAGCGCTGGCCGGCAAGACTCCGATGGAATTTGCCACCGCGATCTCTGGCGAATTCAGAGGGCTTTGGGAGCGGCTGGGCCTGACCAACGACGACTTCATCCGCACGACAGAGGCGCGCCACGAGCGCGGCACGCAGCGGCTCTTTGCCACGCTGCGCGACCGGGGCTTCATCTACAAGGGCTCGTATACTGGCCAATACTGCGTGAGCGATGAGCTGTATGTCGACGGCCCTCCCGGCACGCCCTGCCCCGACTGCGGCCGCGTCACCGAGACGGTCAGCGAGGAGAATTACTTCTTCAAGCTCTCGGCCTTCGAGCGCAAGCTGCTGGAATTCTATGACGCCAACCCCGGCTTTATGGGCCCTGAGTCAACTCGGCGCGAGGTGCTTTCTTTTGTCCGCGGAGGACTGAAGGATCTGTCGATCAGCCGCACCGGTTTTTCCTGGGGCATTCCGGTTCCAGGCGACAACAAGCACGTGATCTACGTGTGGTTCGACGCGCTGGTCAACTACATCACTGCGCTGGGCTACGGCAGCGACAACCCGACCGACCAGGCGCGCTTCCAAAAGTTCTGGCCGGCCGACCTCCACTTGATCGGCAAGGAAATCAGCCGCTTCCATTGCGTCTACTGGCCGGCGTTTTTGATGGCCGCAGGCATTCCGCTGCCGCGCTCGGTAAGGGCCAACGGCTGGCTGCTCTTTGACCAGGGCAAGATGTCGAAGTCGCGCGGCAACATTGTGCGCGCCGAGACCGTGCAGGAGGTTTTGGGCGCCGATGCGCTGCGTTACTTCCTGCTGCGTGAGATTCCCTTCGGGCAGGACGGCAGCTTCTCTTTCGACGCATTGGTCCAGCGCTACAACGCAGACCTCGCCAACGGCTACGGCAACCTCGTGAGCCGAGTCGTCAACATGGTGCACAAGTACTGTGGCGGAGTTGTGCCGGAAACCGGCGCTGAAACCGCAGCCGAGACAGCTCTTCGCGAGAGCGCGGCGAAAACCATTGCTGCATTTGGTCCGGCATTCGATGAGATGAACTTCTCCGAGGCGCTCAAGGCGCTTTGGGTTTTAGTCGCTGAGACCGACGGCTACCTCACTGCCAACGCACCGTGGAAAAAACCCGCAGACCGGCCCGAGGCCGAACACGCCGCGCTGCAAGCCCGTGTGCTGGCAACGGCTGCCAAAGCCATTCGCATCATCACGGCGCTGGTTTATTCGATCCTGCCGGAGTCGGCTGCCAAAGTCTGGCTCCAACTCGGTCAGGGCGAGATTGCCGATGCCGCGCGAAACTCATTCTTAATAGAACTCGCATGGGGCGGATTACACCCAGGGACGAAGTTCACCGAACCCGCGCCGCTCTTTCCCCGCGCTGAAAAGGACGCAGTCGAACGTATGCAAAATATCGAAGAACAGAACAGCAAGAGTGTCATTGAAGCCGCGGGTGGCAAGGCCGCTTCCGCAAATGAGCCAACGGCCAGAACAGAGCCTTCGGCGCCAGAACAAACTTCTTCACGGGCCGCGCCAATCTTGTCGAGAGTAGTTGAAACGTGTCAAGGCACGACTTCAGTCGTGCCGCAAAATCAGGAAAAAGATGCCGGGGCTTTAGCCTCTGAGGGACATTCCTCGGAAAGCGCGCCTGCAACCTCCCCCTCTCCTGTTCCCGTCCCCGTCGCTGCTCCGGCTCCGGCCGCTTCGGCGCAAAGCGAACCCACGCACATCACCATCGACGACTTCGTCAAGGTCGAGTTGCGCGTCGCCCAGATCCTGGTGGCCGAGCGCGTGCCCAAGGCCGACAAGTTGCTCCGCCTCGAGGTCGATCTGGGTTATGAAAAGCGTCAAATCCTCGCCGGCATCGCGCAATACTACGAGCCGGAGAAGCTGATCGGCCGCAAGATCGTCATCGTCGCCAATCTGGCTCCGCGCAAGATGAGGGGCCTCGAGTCAAACGGCATGTTGCTGGCCGCTTCGCTGCCTGACGGCGCGCCCGTGCTGGCCGGATTCCTCGAAGAGGCTCCGATTGGAGCGCGGCTGAAGTAGCGCTTGATCCGACTTTCGAGCAGCAGTCGCAAGTGAATCAAACCACGAAAGGGTCGCGCTTCTCAGGCGACCCCCTCTTTTTGCTGTCTGCCACGAATTATCTATTGCAATGAGCAAGATGCAGGACTAAGATGGGCGGGTATTCTCCGGGGCCTCTGGTAAATAATCAAGATTTGTTCCGGGAGTCGCAAGATGAAACGATCGCTCGCGTTGTTCTTCCTAATTCTGCTTTGCAACCGTCCGGTGTTGGCGTTCGGCCACCTCGAAGTTGGACAGTTTTATGATGGAGAGGCAAAGCCGCGCTCAGAGGTTGCATGGATATGGATAAAGGGCGATCTGCATGTTTCTCAGATCGATCATTCTTACCTCCAAATGTCTACAGATCGCGATGCAAGTTTCTCTATGGGAATCTTCTCTATGGCGGCAGTGGAAGTCCTTCCGGGGAAGCACGTTTTCACAGTGCGTTACGTTTCTGATTATGCTTGGTCCAAGGGGGAAAACCAGGAAGTTGAGATTGATGCAAAGACCGGCGAAAACTATTTTCTCGATAGCGATAGAAAGGGGAATCGTTGGAGCATTAAAACCGGTACTTTCAGTCCCAAGGCAAAAGAAATGGAAAGCCTGAGAAGGAAGGTTATTGAGCGTTCTGTTAGCGTGGATGGGGTTGTTCAAAGTTATGAATCAAAACACGGCCACTTGGTTCTTACCGTACCCGGAAGTGTCCAGTCCAGAGAATTCAGATGCTTCGCCGAGTTCAAGATCGGCCAGAAGATGAGGTTGTTCTATTTCCCATCTTTGCCGAACGATTGCTCCGAAGCCCTTCCCATTCAGTGAAGATCACTGGCGGTAGCCGTGAAAAGCAATGCCCAAGAGACATCATCTGCAGCGAGTTTGGTCATCAACTGCTGCCTCGTGAACGCTGCGTCGAGGTGTCGTGATCCTTTTCGGATTGCGCGCGTCGATTCCCGTCAATGGCTCTGGACTAAACTTGAACTATTGTGTGAGAACTCCTCGCACCGAGGCCCCATTGCTGATCGACTCCCACGCACACCTTGACAGCGAGCGCTACGCGGACGACCGAGAAGCCATGCTGCGCCGCGCCTTCGATGCGGGAGTGGGCGCGGTGCTGGCCATCGGCATTGGTGGGCAGGCTATCGGAATGGATGGGGCGCTCGCAGTCTGCCGCGAGTTCAACCCCAGGCACGACTGCCCAAACCTCTACGCCAGCGCGGGCGTCTATCCGCACAATGCCACCGAGATCGACGATGCTGTCCTTGCGAAACTCGACGGCCTGCTGGCCGAGCCTGAGGTGATTGCCTGCGGCGAGATCGGCCTGGACTACTACCATGAGGGCGCGCCACACGACGCCCAGCGCGAAGGGCTCATTCGCCAGCTTGATATCTCCGCGGCCCGCAAGTGCCCCATTCTGATCCATTGCAGGCCAAAGGACGCTGCCACCGACGCCTGGGACGATCTCTTCGAGATTCTGGAGGCACACTGGCGATCAACCGGCCTGGGCGGCGTAATGCACTGTTTTGGCGGCGGATGGGAGCAGGCGCGGCGGTCTCTCGACCTGGGCTTTCTGGTCTCGTTTGCGGGCAATCTCACCTATCCCAAGGCCCAGCCGCTGCGTGACATTGCCGCCCGGCTGCCCTTGGACGGCCTGCTGGTCGAGACCGATGCGCCCTGGCTGGCGCCCATGCCCAATCGCGGCAAGCGCAACGAGCCGGCCTGGGTGGCGCAGACGGCGCAGGTTCTGGCTGGGGTGTTAGGCATGGAAGAGCAAGAAATCGCCTCCGCCACCACGAAAAACTTCAATCGGCTGTTTGGTCTTGGCTCCGGCGTGGGAAACTGATAGAGTTGCTCCGGCGAACGCGCTGGAAGATTTGAGGATAGAGAGCCATGGCTCAGGAGAATTCGTTCGACATCGTCAGCAAAGTGGAAATTCAAGAGGTCCGCAACGCCATCGATCAGGCGCTCAAAGAGATTCGTCAGCGCTTCGACCTGAAAGACTCGCACTCGGAAGTGTCGCTGTCGGAAGGCGACAAGGAGATCAAGCTCGCCTCTGACGGCGAATACCACCTGGAGGCGGTCAAGGAGATTCTTGGCCAGAAGCTGGTCAAGCGTGGCGTTTCTTTGAAGAACCTGACGTATGGCAAGCTGGAGCCGGCCCTCGGCAAGAGCGTCCGCCAGACGATCAGTCTGCAGCAGGGCATTCCCATTGAAAAAGCCAAGGAGATTGTGCGCCTGGTCAAGGACTCGAAAAAGAAAGCGCAGGCCAGCATTCAGGGCGACACGGTGAGAATTTCGAGTAAGGACCGCGACGAACTGCAGTCGATCATCGCCCTTTTGCGCGGCAAGGACCTGGGAGTCGAGTTGCAGTTTACGAATTACCGCACGAACTGACCACCTGCGGTGGGGTAGCCGCTCGCTATTCGCTCGCACAGGCTACGGCCACATTCATCGAGATGCCAGACGAGCAGGCAGAAGCAGCCGCACTGTAGGATAAAGCACGGGAATCCGGAGAGCTTTGAGCACACTGGCGATAGCGACGGCAAAAGAAGTCTTCGATCTGCTGCGGGACGACCTGGTAGCAATCGAACAGGAGTTGGGCCGAGATGCCGCCTCTGGCGTCAGCACCATCACGGAGATCGCAGAATACCTGCGCGGAGGCGGCGGCAAGCGCATCCGGCCGACGCTGCTGCTGCTGGCCTCCCACGCGCTCGATTTCTCCGGTCAGGGCGCAATCCGGCTGGGCGCGGTGGTCGAGATGGTCCACACCGCGACGCTGGTGCACGACGACATTATCGACAGCGCCAACGTGCGGCGCGGACGCCCCTCGGCCAACACAACCTGGGGCAACGAAAAATGCGTGCTGGCAGGCGACTGGCTTTACATGCAGGCCTTCAAGGTTGCTCTCGAAGAGAAGGACCTGCGCGTTCTTGACCTGCTCATCGGCCTGACCCAGCAGATGGTCGAGGGCGAGCTGCTCCAGATTCAAAAGCTCGGGCGAGCCGTCTCCGAGGCCGAGTATTACGACCTGATCTACCGCAAGACCGCCTGCCTCTTCTCGGTCTCCATGCGCCTGGGCGCTGTGCTGGCCGGGGCCACTGAGACCCAGGAGACGAGCCTGGCCGCCTACGGTCGGGCTGTCGGCCTGGCCTTTCAGATCGTCGACGACGTGCTCGACCTTACGGCCACCGAAGAGGTGTTGGGCAAGCCCGTCGCCAGCGACCTACGCGAGGGCAAGGCAACGCTTTCGGTGATCCACGCCATCGACCACGGCACAGCCGCCGACCGCAAGGCGATTCAGCGCGTGCTTGACGACCGCAGCTTCGAAAATGTGAGCCGCGAGCGAATCCAGCAGATTCTCGCCCGCAATGGATCGATCGAGTATGCCATGAACGTCGCCGACCGTTACGCCGAGCAGAGCCGCCAGGCGCTGGTTCCGATTGCCGACTCCGAGTACAAGCGCGCCCTGCTCTGGGTGCCGGATTTTGTGGTGGCGCGGGATAAGTAAATCCCTTCTGAGGAGCCCGACATGCAAGAGCTTTGGACCGAGGTAGATGACTACTACGGCGATCTGCTGGCCCCTTCTGATGAGACCCTCGATGCGGTCCTCGCCGCCAACGAACAGGCCGGCCTTCCCGCCATCGGCGTTTCGCGGCTTCAAGGCAAGTTTCTCGAAGTTCTAGTGCGCATCTCCGGTGCCCGGCGCGTGTTGGAGATCGGCACCCTCGGCAGTTACTCGACAATCTGGATGGCCCGTGCGCTGCCCCAGGGCGGACACGTCGTGACTCTGGAATTTGACCCGCATCACGCCGAGGTCGCCAGCGCGAATCTGAAACTCGCCGGAGTGGCAGATCGCGTCGATCTACGCCTGGGCCGGGCCATCGACAGCCTGCCAAAGTTGGTTGGAACGGCCGATGCGCCCTTCGATCTGATTTTTATCGATGCCGACAAGGAGAGCTACTCAGAGTATCTTGACTGGTCCTTGAAGCTCTCGCGGCCTGGAACCGTGATCGTTGCCGACAATGTTGTCCGCAAAGGCAAGATCGTAGATCCGGAGTGCGATGATCCGCGCGTCGAAGGCATCCGGCGGTTTGCCGCGCGCCTGGCCGCCGAGCCGCGCCTCAGCGCAACGGCGATGCAAACGGTCGGTATCAAAGGCTATGACGGCTTTGTGCTGGCCATGGTTCTGCGCTAAGCGTTTAAGGCATGGGATGACGGCATAATTCAGAGTTGAATCGCGTCCTGATGGGCACGCACAAACTCGAAGAGCTGGCCTGCAATGTCCTCCCCGGCGCCGGAGTAGAGACCATCGCACTCATCCAGTTGCTCGTCGCGTTCCTCATTGTCTGATTCCAGCGCCGCTTCAAGAGCCTCGGGAGAAAAATCCTGCGTGCCGAGAGCGTTGATTGCGCCACTCGTAATGTTGGCTGTCTCTGCGCAACCGATGCTGAGCAGAGAATCCACAATGATCGAAGCATACTGGCCCGATGAATTGGTAAAGAACTGGCCATAGCCACCGTTATTCAATTCACGCTCAAGAGCCTCAACAGCCAGAACGATGCGTTCTTCATCCGACAGGTCCTGCTCGCCAATCTCTTCCGCCTTTCGATTCAGCGCTTCTTCGAGAGCCACAAGCAGTGAATCGACGCGATATTCGGTTGCCAGCGCGAGCAATTCCTCGATGGTTTGTCCCGTATAACCGTCGAGCCATTTAAGGTCTGCCATCTCGAGATCACTCCCCGCATCCGAATTCCTGTTGCAGCAACAAATACGGCGGGATGCCGCGCAAGAGGTCCAGTTTCAAAGATCCTGCACGACGGTTCCCCGATGTCAGATGTTTTTCAGCCGTCCGCTTTGCTCTGCCGGATGGCTTTCGCGCCAGCCGAATCAGCTTACGCGCCCTTCATAATCGAGCGCAAGGCGGCCACTTGGCCGGGTGCCCCAGGCCTCGACATTGAGGCCTGGGAGAATACGAACCAAGCCCTGTCGCTTAACCAGCCTACGCCGTAGCTGTCCGAGCCACATCCTGCAATCCGCGAGCCTCAATCTCGAAGTCGCGAATTTTGTATTTCTGTATTTTGCCGCTCAGCGTTGCCGGGAATTCGGTGACGAAGCGAACATGCGCGGGGATCTTGTAGTAGGCGATCTGGCCCTCGCAGAAAGATCTGATCTCCTCTTCAGTAGCTTCGACGCCGGGCTTCAGACGCACCCATGCGGCGACGATCTCGCCCAGGCGCGCATTGGGAATGCCAACCACCTGCGCTTCGCCGACCTTGGGGTGGGTGTAAAGGAACTCTTCCACCTCACGCGGGTAAATGTTCTCTCCGCCGCGAATAATCACGTCTCTCGACCGGCCGGTCAGATGGATGCAGCCGTCGTCGTGCATGATGCCCAGGTCGCCGGTGTGCAGCCAGCCGTCCTCTTGAATGATCTGCGCTGTTGCTTCGGGGTCGCCGTCATAGCCCTTCATCAACGCGTAGCCGCGAATGCAGATCTCGCCCTGTTCGCCAATGGGCACCGTCTCACCGGTCACCCTGGAGACGATTTTGAGATCGGTCTGCGGCATGACGCGGCCGACGGTCTTGACCCTGATCTCAATCGGGTCACTTGCGTCGGACATGGTGGTGACGGGCGAAGTCTCCGTTTGTCCATAAGCAATGACCAGTTCGCCGATGTGCATCTCCGTGAGCACTCGCTTCATCAGCTCGACCGGGCAGGGAGCGCCGCTCATCATGCCGGTGCGCAGGCTGGTGAGGTCGTAGCTCGAAAAATCGGGCAGCGCGAACTCGGCGACATACATGGCCGGAACGCCATAAACAGAGGTGGCCCGCTCATCGTGGATGGCCTTCAGTGTGGCCCGCGCATCGTAGGTCCAGTTGGGAAGAATGATGGCCGCGCCTGTGTTCACCGCCGTCATGGTGCCGATGACGCATCCGTAACAGTGAAACAGCGGCACCGGAACAACGATCTTGTCCTGCTCGGTGTAGTGAAAGCCCTGCGCCAGGAACTGGCCGTTGTTGACGATATTGTGGTGCGTGAGCAGCACGCCCTTCGGCAGGCCTGTCGTCCCGCTGGTGTATTGAATGTCGGCGATGTCCTGCGGATCGACGTAGTCCGGCAGGCGTCCCTCGGCGTCGAGCAGCGCCGGCCACTCCGGCGTGTCGAAGTAGATGGTGTGAGCCAAATCAAGGTTCAAGCCGTGGCAGGCCCTGCCGAGAATCTCTTCGTAGTCGGCGTGCTTGTCTTTGTGCCAGAGAAAGAGCGCCTTCATGCGCGAGCGCTGCAGCGTGAACTGCAGTTCGTGCGAGCGATAGGCCGGATTCACGTTCACCAGAGCGGCACCGGCGCGGGCAACGCCCATGTGCATCATGAGCCACTCAACGCAGCTGGTAGACCACAAGCCCACGCGGTCGCCCTTGCGAACGCCAAGCGACCAGAGGCCGCGCGCCACATTGTCGGCGGCTGCGCTCAACTCGGCCCATGTAAGGCGTTTTTGCTGGTGGCAGCTGGCCACGGCCAGGCGGTCGGGAAAGCGGCTGGCGGTGCGGTCGAGCAGTCCGCCAACGGTTAGATCGAGCAGCGGACGGCTCGGTCCGCGCGTATGGCTCAGGGTGAGAACGTCTTCTTCAACTGGCATAGTTGTGGCTCAGAAACAATGAACGGAAGTGTACACCCGTGTACCCAAGGGCAAAATGTGATCCAGTTCACAACGTCTTTACCGCCGTTCTCCCTGGAGCTCATCCTTAAATTGCGCATTCGAGTAGCGCCGCTCTTCAGAGCGGCTGTACTGGCGGGGTCGACGCCGCCAGGGTTCGCGTGCGGGCCAGAAGCCGACCTGAAAGTCGGCGCCACCTATTCATCCGATTCCGGCTCGGCGGCTCTGACCCGGAAGAATGGCGGACGTTTGAAGCTCAACTGCATAAGCTCAATGAAGGATTTCTGCGGATAAATCTCCGCGCGATAGTAGACAATCCCACCCGCCACCGAATAGAGAAACGCGATAGCAAGGACAATCGGCAGCACGCGTGTCAGCAGGAAGACGGTCAGCTCCCACGGCCCCCAGGGGCC
>JBEKOA010000162.1:0-10767 GCA_049522255.1 Occallatibacter sp. | reverse complement strand
CGCTCAGGATGACAGTGCAATTTGTGATTAAAGACTGGAGACCAGGCACCTAGTTAGCGACATCGGCCAGGCGCTTGGCGCGCCATAGGGCGCCTTCGAGGGAGACCACCGCTTCGCGGGATACGGGCATCTCGGGGGCGGCGGCTCGGAGGCCGGCGAAGAAGGCTTCGCGGATCTGGGCCATCTGCTCGATAACGCCGCCGGTCCAGGCTACCGGGAGTTTGCCGACGATATTGTGTTTGCGACGGAGCTTGGAGCGGACGAGCAGGACGAAGTTGACGAGATCGGATGCGGCTTCGGCGAGGACTTCGCGGGCGACTGCATCGCCGGCTTCGGCTAGCTCGTTGATGGCTGGGGCGAGGGCGGCGAAGTCCGGGCCGGGAGTGCTGTCGCCGAGGTTGACCAGGGCATCGAGGCTGGGCGTGCCCCAGATTTCGCCGACTTTCGTTAGGACTTGCGGGAGCTTGGACTGATCGAGCATTTCGTCGTAGGCGTTGAGGGCGCGACGGATCGAGTGCAGGCCGATCCAGTAGCCGGAGCCGCGGTCGCCGAGGCGCGAGCTCCAGCCGCCGGCGGATTCCCTGCTTCCATCTGGCGCGCGGCCGATGGTGTTTGTGCCTGTTCCGGCGATCTGGAGGATGCCGGGACCGCCGCGAAAGGCTGCGTCGAGAGCGATGACTTCGTCGCCTACGACCTCGGAGCGCTGGACTCGAAAATCGCGCAGGACAGCCGTGATCCACTCGGTCGTGCCGGGCATGGAGGCGGAGGCGACTCCGACCGAAGCGGCCTGGAGGCTGGCGATTCTGGCCTGGGCGTAGACCTCGGTGAGCAGCGCGCGCAGGTTGGCTTCGGCGGCCTCGGGGCCAACGCGGAGGCGCTTGATGGAGCCGTTCTCAGCGTGGGCAAGGAGTTGGCCGCCCGCCATGATGGAGGCGCGGGTTCGGGTGCCTCCGCCATCGATGCCTAAGACTGCGCTGATTGGTTGCATGGCAAGTCCAGATTATCGCAGGGAGCCAAACCGGGTTGCATCGACCAAAAATGCACCTGAAATCTTAAAATGGGCCATGGACCGGTTCCCACCGCAGTTTTGGTCCGCTTTTTTCATCGCACATTGAACGGTGTGGAATTATCTTTGGAAGACTGCTCCCTGGCAGAAAGAAATCTCTGCGAGCCGGGGGAAGAGGGGTTGGAATGGCCGAACATATTACCGTATCGCTGCCGCGAACCGAATCGCGCCAGACCGGATCGAGCAAGGACCAGAGAACCGCGATGAGCGTCGAGGCGCTGGTCCAGTCGTTCCTGGATAACCTGATCTTTGTGCAGGGCCGGTCGACCGAGCGGGCCACGGTCAACGATCTCTACATGGCGCTGGCGCATACGGTGCGCGACCGGCTGGTGGAGCGATGGATTCAAACGATCAAGAATTTTCAGGCGCAGGATGTGCGGGTGGTCTGCTATCTCTCGGCGGAGTTTCTGACCGGGCCGCATCTGGCGAACAACCTGATCAATTTGGGCATCTACGATGAGACCGAGCAGGCGATGCGGCAGTTGGACATCGACCTGAATGTGCTCATTGAACAAGAAGAAGAGCCGGGGCTGGGCAATGGCGGGCTGGGCCGACTGGCATCGTGCTTCATGGATTCGCTGGCCACGCTGGATATTCCCGCCATAGGCTACGGCATTCGCTATGAGTATGGAATCTTTAATCAGCAGATTCGCGACGGATGGCAGGTGGAGTCGACAGATAAATGGCTGCGGCTGGGGAATCCCTGGGCGCTGGAGCGGCCCGAGGATGCCTTTGAAGTGAAGATGGGTGGGCGCACGGAGAGGCATACCGACGCCAAGGGGCGGCAGACTGTGCAGTGGATTCCGCAGCGGGTGGTGCGCGGAGTTCCGCACGATACGCCGATCCTGGGCTATCGCACCAACACGGCCAATACGATGCGGTTGTGGGCGGCGCAGGCTGTGGAGAGCTTCGATTTTGAGACGTTTAATCACGGGGATTTTTTTGGCGCCGTGGCCGACAAGGTGGCGAGCGAGAATATCTCGAAGATTCTCTACCCCAACGATGAGGGCGTGCAGGGCAAGCAACTGCGGCTGGCGCAGCAATTCTTTTTCGTCTCCTGCAGCTTGCAGCATATTGTGAAGATTCAAGTCGCGCAGCACCGCCCGCTGACCGAACTGCATCGCAACTTTGCCATTCAGATGAACGACACGCACCCGGCTATTGCAGTGGCAGAGCTGATGCGCCTCTTGATCGACGAGCACGGGATGGAGTGGAACGCGGCCTGGCATGTAACACAGGGCGCGCTCTCTTATACGAACCACACACTGCTGCCGGAGGCGCTGGAACAGTGGCCTCAGGATCTGTTTGGTTCGCTGCTGCCGAGGCACCTGGAAATTATCGACGAGATCAATCTGCGGCATCTGGAGAATGTGCGGGCGAAGTTTCCCGGCGACCAAGATCGCGTGCGGAGGCTTTCGCTGATCAACGAGGATGGCGGCAAGTTTGTGCGCATGGCGCATTTGGCTTCGCTCGGCAGCCATGCCATCAATGGTGTGGCCGCGCTGCATACGGAGCTGCTGAAGACTCACGTGCTCAAGGATTTTTATGCGCTGACGCCGGAGAAGTTCAGCAACAAGACCAACGGAGTGACGCCGCGGCGCTGGATGGTGTTGAGCAATCCGCCGCTGGCGCAACTGCTGACGGCGCGGCTCGGTTCGGGCTGGATTCACGATCTTGAAAAGCTGCGGCGGCTGGAACCGCTGGTGGACGATCAGGAATTCCGCGAGGAGTGGAGCGGGATTAAACACGATAACAAACAGCGGCTGTCGAAATATATCAGCGACCGGCTGGCGATTCAGACCGATCCGGAATCGATGTTTGATGTTTTAGCCAAGCGGCTGCATGAGTACAAGCGGCAGCACTTGCAGGTGCTGCATATTCTCACGCTCTACAAGCGCATCCAGCGCGATCCGGAGGCGGAGATTGTGCCGCGGACCTTCCTCTTTGGGGGAAAGGCCGCGCCCGGCTATCGCATGGCCAAGTTGATTATCAAGCTGATTCACTCCGTGGACGAGGCGATTAACTCCGATCCACTTGTTGGGGGCAGGCTGAAGGTGGTTTTTCTGCCCAATTACAGTGTGAAGCTGGGACAGCGAGTTTATCCCGCAGCAGACTTGAGCGAGCAGATTTCGCTGGCCGGCATGGAGGCCTCGGGAACCGGCAACATGAAGTTCGCCATGAACGGCGCGCTCACGATCGGCACGCTGGACGGGGCCAATATCGAGATTCGCGAGGAGGTGGGCGAGGAGAACTTCTTCCTCTTTGGGATGACCACTCCCGAAGTGGAGAAGCGCAAGCAGGAGGGCTACCGTCCGCGAGCGATCTACGAGTCGAACGCGATGCTGCGCGAGGTGATTGATTCGCTATCAAGCGGCGAGTTTTCGCATGGCGACAGGGGATTGTTTGAGCCGCTGGTGAGTTCTCTGCTCAATAGCGACGTGTATATGCTGCTGGCCGATTATCAATCATACGTTGATTGCCAGGACCGGGTCAGTGCGGCCTACAAGGATCAGGAGGCATGGACGCGGATGTCGATTCTGAATGTGGCGAGGATTGGGAAGTTTTCCTCCGACCGCTCGATACGGGATTACTCGGCGGAGATATGGAAGACCTGGCCGGTGAAGATACAGATGTAGGTGGGCCGGAACTGGTCCGGGTTCTTGGTTTCCCAGATCCGAGAATCCGGGCCTGGGACACCCGACGCGGCAATCGCACCAAAACAGGTCGTCAAGGCCTAGCGCGCGGTTGGTTTGTAGTCCTTGTATTCGGCGGTGAAAAGGGTGCGGCGGAGGGAGAACTTGCCAGCGCCGGTGTTGCCGTTGGGGACCACCGTGGTGTTGAGGAAGCTTCTGGCGGGCAGCACCATGGCTTTGCCGCCCACCATGACCGGAGCGTAATCGATACGCCAGTCTTCCTGCTGGACCTCGTCGGAGGCTTTGAACTCGGCCTGGAGGATGAGCCGGACCACGATTCCAGTTGCCGGATCGACGAAGATTTCACCGTGGCAAGGCACATGAGCCTTGAAGTGCCGGTCGAAGCTGGTACTCGTTTGAAAGTCGCCGAAGACTCCACTCGCTCCGCCGGGCGCCGCATCCGAGCCAGCGAAGGTGCTCGCGTCTGTGGAGTTGTAAAAGGTCGCCTTTCCGATCTGCGTGCGTGTCGGGAAGCAGCAAATATCGGCTAAGTAACCGGAGTCGTTCGCGGGTATTTTGAAAGTGTAGACCGAGGTCTGCCTGCCATTGACCATTTCCCAGCGCAGCCATTGGATACTCTGTGTCGATTGCGCGTCCTGAAGGATCGCGCCCAGGCTGGGATCCGGCTCCTGCACTGCGATCATCCTGTTGGCTCCCCAGGGAGTCTTGTCCTTTGTTACTGGCGCAATCTCTCTTCCGTGTTCGCTGGCGACCTGCGTTTCGGTTGTGTTGATGAAGTGGATAAACGAGATCGTATTGGAGAGTCCGCTGGAAATCGACGCGTCCTTTCCGCATCCGACCACCCCCGAACAGGCCTCAGCCCTCTCGATGTTGTCCTGGAAACGGAGAGTGGTTTTTGTTGCGGTCAAAGGCGGCAACTGGGCATTGGATGTGGTTGTGAAATCGACAGCCTTCTCGATGAGCGCCTTTTGCGCGGCGGCATCCGGGGCGGTGGTTGCCGGCAGATCGGAGGCCGGGGGCGGCAGCATGGCGCTGAGCGCCTGCAACGCGTAGATCTGCTCGATGGAGAACTTGCCGGGGGCAAGCGCGACGATCTTGTTCATGGCTGTGCGGGTCAACTCTTCGCTCAGCTCAAACTGTTTGAGTTGGCTGGCGGTGTCTTCGTCTGTCTTCCGGCTTTGTTGCGCGCTCACCAGCAGATCCTGGAGTTGCTGCACTGCGAGTTTTTTGGCCGCCCATGCGGGCGATGCCATCAACAAAACTGCGAAAATCCAAACCATGCGTCTCATCTTCCGGTCTCCCCAGGAAAAGCAGAATCTGCCGATTGGCAGTGACTCCAAAAAAACTGACTCATCCGGCGCGGCTCCGGTCGAGTGATGGCGTGTACTAAGCGGCAAGAGAGCGATGGCCGATTGCTCCACAGTTCTACATTATTTGACGAAGCGGGTGTGAGATTTGCCGCATCGCCTGACAAGAGCCCGAACCGCCGCGAGGGCCGGCAAGATCAATCTCGGCACCGGACCACTCCAGATCGACACTATTCCCGGGCCGGCCAGACCGAAAGGCTACACCTGTTACCCCTTTGTTTACAGGGGTTAAACTGCAAGGTTAAATCGCGCAGACAAGGCTCCCTGGCGTGGCCTCTGATGGCTATTGCGTTTCCTTTGCGGGCAAACCCCGGACGCGGAGCGGTTCGATCCAGTGGGGGATCGTTGTTGCCGCCGGCGCGAATGGGACCGCCCGTTTATGGTATTGTTCCCGCATGGAAAGCAGATACGTTCTCTTCGCCGCTCTAATCTTTTTCAGCGCTGCAACCGTCACTCCCGCGCAGAACCCAGCGCCTACGCCGCCGATGGGGTGGAACAGTTGGGATGCCTATGGGCTGACCATCGACGAGGCCGATTACCGGGCCAACGTCACCGTGCTCGCAGGGCTCAAGCAGTTTGGCTGGACGTATGCGGTGATCGACGAGGGATGGTACATGGAGAATCCCTTTGGCGCGAACCTGGCCGAGCGGAAGTATCTCTGGGATGGGAACGGGATTTTGATTCCGGTGGCGAGCCGGTTCCCATCGTCGGCGGGAGGGGCGGGATTCAAGCCGCTGGCGGATTGGGTTCATGCGCAGGGATTGAAGTTTGGCATTCATATCGTGCGCGGGATTCCGCGGCAGGTGGTGAAGGAGAACTTGCCCATCGCGGGGTCGGGTTTTCACGCGGCGGACGCGGCTGACACCGCCGACACCTGCCCGTGGGATGAGGGCAACTACGGCGTGAAGGATAATGAGGCCGGGCAGGCATATTACGACTCGATGCTGAAGCTCTACGCCGGGTGGGGGCTCGACTATATCAAGGTCGATTGCATCTCGGACCATCCTTACCGGCCTACCGAGATTCGGCAGATTGCGGCGGCGATCAAAAAGACTGGCAGGCCGATTGTGCTGAGCCTTTCGCCGGGGCCGACGCAGATCGAGCATGCGGCTGAGGTGGCACAGTACGCGCAGATGTGGAGGATCGCCGACGATCATTGGGACGCGTGGAGTTTTCCGCACAAGCCAAATGAAGGCGAGTATCCTTTCGGCTTGCTGAATGAGTTTGACCGGCTGGCCGCCTGGGCGCCGTATGTGAAGCCGGGAAGCTGGCCGGATGCGGATATGCTTCCGATGGGCTGGCTGGGACCGCATCCGGGCAATGGCGAGGCGCGGCAATCGGGGCTGACGCACGATGAAGAGCGGACCGAATTCACGCTGTGGACGATTGCTCGTTCGCCGCTGATCTTTGGCGGGAACCTGACGAAGTTGGATGAGTTTACTCGGTCGCTGATGACCAACAAAGAAGTTCTGGAGATCGATCAGAAGGCTGTGAAAGGCGGCGAGGCGGCGACTTATCCTGAAGATCGGCTGCGGCCGCGGTACTGGTGGGCAGTCACCGGAGGGTCGCAACCCGAGCGTTATGTCGCCGTATTCAATCTCAAAGACACTCCGCAGAAGATCGATGTTCCTTGGAGCTATTTTCATCTTGCCGACAAGGAGCACTCAGCGTACGACATCTGGAACAAGAAACACATTGCCCCGGCAAAGAGCCTGAATGCTGGAGAGATTCCACCGCACGGTTGTGCGCTGTTTCGCGTCGAATAAAGTACGTGAAGTCAATGCCTCTTCTTCGCTCGGTGTTTATCGCGCTCTCGCGCAACCGGCTCCTGCGGCGCTTCAGTGAACGCTCAAGGATTGGTGTTCGGCTCAGTTCACGGTTCGTGGCGGGCATGGAGATCGACGACGCTCTGCGCGTTGCCGAGGCCTTGAACAAGCAAGGCATGGCCGTAACGATTGACTCCCTGGGCGAGAGCGTGAGCTCTGAGGCCGATGCAGTGGCGGCTGCAATGATCTATCATCGGCTGCTGGATGCGATTGCTGCGCGCAAGCTGAATGCCAACATCAGCGTGAAATTGACCCAGATGGGGCTGAGTTTCTCGAGCGAGTTAGCAGAGGACCTTGCCGAGAATCTGGCGCGTCATGCCAATGCAAAGAGCAGCTTTGTGCGCATCGACATGGAGGACTCGTCGCTGACGCAGTCAACGCTCGATATCGTGCGGCGGATTCATGCGAAGCCTTTACTGCGCGACGCGATTGGAGTCGTGATCCAGGCATATCTTTACCGCTCGCAGGCGGACATCGAACAGCTTTTGTCCGAGGGCATTCGCGTGAGGCTGTGCAAGGGCGCCTATAACGAACCGGCGGAGGTAGCGTTTCCGCACAAGGCCGATGTGGACGCGAATTATGTGCGCCTCGCCGCAGTGCTGCTGTCGAGCGAGACCTATCACGGCCTGGCGACTCACGATGAGGACATGATCGCCGCAGTCAAGACTTACGCAAACCAACACTCGATAGACCCAAGCCGATTTGAGTTTCAGATGCTCTATGGCGTGCGACGGGACTTGCAGCGGACGCTGGTGCGCGAGGGCTACAACGTTCGCGTATATCTTCCCTTTGGCAGCGATTGGTATCCCTATTTCATGCGCAGACTGGCCGAGCGGCCGGCGAACATACTGTTTTTGATGAAGACCCTTCTCCGTTTCTAGTTTGTTTTAGACATGTAGATTTTGTGGAATCCCACCCTAGCCGCAAAAGCAAAAACGCGGCAAGGGTGGGGCACCCGAATTTTCCAGGAGGAATATCTTCTCGTTCCTGGAACGGCGGAGTCAGACCGACTCGACGGCATTGATCTTCTTGGCGACCTCGAAGGTCAATGGTTCGATGGAGGAGTGGAAGAGTCTGCGCTCCCGCGTGGGGAGTTCATCGAGCAGATCGGAAAAGGGCGTAATCTCGCAGCCCGGAAAGGCAGAAAAGCCGGCGGTATCGGCCATGCGGCAGCTAACGTTGATGAGGTCGGGCATCTCCCAGGGGCCGTCTTTTTCGCGCGGCTGATGGTGGTCGCCGACGATGGCTTCAAACTCGGGGGGCAGCTTCCAGTCCACGATCAGTTGGCGGCCGGCCTCGCAGTGATCCCAGCCAAAGAGCTCCCGCTCGGCTTTGAGAATGCTCGCGGGAGGACCGCTGTGAGCCCCCAGCGGCAGACTGTATTCTCTGGGCCGAATCACTGCCAGCGCCAATCGCCCGATATCGTGAATCACGCCGGAGGTGTAGGCAACGTCCCTGTTCATGAAGCCGACTGAGGCCAGTTGGTCGGCAATCAGGGCGCAAGCCAGGTTGTGACGCCAGATCGTCCGCATCGCTGGCTGATTGAGGGCGGTGCCCATGTATCCGCGGACGCCGACGGTGAGGCAAAGGCCCTGCAGGTTGTTGGCGCCCATCACCGCGATGGCCTGCAAGACGCTGCTGGCGGGAAAACGCGGAGCGTATAAAAGCGAATTGGCGATGGTGAGAACCTCGCTGGCAAATGCCGGATCGGAGGAGATCAGTTCGCTCAACTGATTCAGTTGCACGTTTTCGTTGTTGGCCAATTGCAAGACCCGAAGAGCAACCTGGGGGAAGGGAGGAAGACGGAGATGAGCCCAGGATGGAGCGATCGCAGCGTCCCTTCGCCTCTCGCTTTGCAACATTGCAATCCCCCTGCACAAAGACAATCCGCCTGTCTGGGCGAACCTCAGTCTGCTGATTGACATTTCGGCAGCCGTAGAGATTCCTTCATAGAGACCTCGTTGAATGTGTGAGATCTAATGATCGAATCCGGTGCGCATCCAAGGCGGGCTGGCTTTGGTGCTGCAAAGCGACAGGAGACTTTGCAACATTGAAGAGGAGGCGCGCTTGCCCCCGCTCTTCAATGCCGAAATGAACTCATTCAGAAGGAAGACTTCCTTCTACAGGAGGGATATTGATGATTGATTCAGGAACCCCTCACAGTGCGGAAGTTGGGACGAAGTTCGCGGCCCTTTGTCGCGGATTACCCGATCGAGAAGATAGATCTGCCCCAATCCAAAGATGGCGAGCAGGACCGGGAGAAACTGGATTCCCTTGCTTTGCGCAATCGTTTCCAGCTCCCATGAGGCCAAACAGATTAGAACGGCTAGCGAGGTCATCCAACGCAGGGCAATACTCCACTCGAGGTCTTTGAGTATTCCCAGAGTCAATATCGCTGCGATGGTAAAGAGAATCGAGTCGTAGACCGGGACATAGACATTCAAGACCAGAGTCCAGGTCAGAGTCGTAGCCCAAGCCAGGTTCCTCGCAGGGCTTCCGCCCTTCGCGGATCTCCAGATCGTAAGTGCCAGCACGGCCGCGATCACGATCGATGCGGAGATGAAAAGGACCAATCGAGCCGTGGACCAACCGCCAGAGACGGCCTGCATGAACGATTTCAAATCAATGTATTCTTCGAGAGCATGCGCCGATTGATTCTTGAAGCCGACGAAACGCCCAAAGAGTCTTAGAAAATCCGCGTACGCCGGCCAGATCTGAACTCCCGCGAACGCCGTGGCCACGAAGACCAGAAGCGCTGACCCGCTTATGAATCCGCAAAGCGTCCTGAACCTTCGAGTAAGCAGCAACATGGGGATGAGCAGAAAAAGCAGACTCGGCTTGTAGGCCAGAATCGATAGCGCGAGCCCACTTGAAAACAACCGGGAGTTGTTTTCCTCGAAGATTGCAACGCCAACAGAGAAGACCGCCAGCGTGGATATCTGTCCGTTGGTGAGGGTGTTGTGGAGGAACGGACAGAAGCTCAGGGCAAGAGAGAAGATCAGAGAGGCGCCGAGCTTTTCTCGCGGAAAGGCGCACTTCACGGCCGCGGCGATTCCCGCAACATAAAGGGTCAATGAGACAGAGGCCCACAGAAAGAAAGCCGGCACAACAGGGAGGCGCGCAAAGAGACTGAAGAAGAGGGCAACAAACGGCGGATACGGGCACGGTCCGTAAGCGCCTTCGTGGAAGGTGAAGGGATAGATTTCGCCGAATGTCTTCAGTTGCAGGCTGTAGTTGTAAAGACTCGTGAGCGGATATTCCTTGGCGATTGTCCCGATGCCGTAAACATAAATGAAGTCGCTCGGAAGTACGTGAGTCAACCCCGATCCTGCTTTAAAGCGCAGCCAAAGAGGAACACAAAACTGAATGACCAAGAGAGCCATGAGCCAGGTCCAACTGGCCACATTCAGCTCTCTTAGACCGGGAATGGGACCTAAGACATGGGTGGGCCAAAAGCTCTTTCTAGGGCTCTCAAGCTCAATGGGTTGGTCTTCGCTGTTGATGCAGACTCCTCAAATAAACCCAACTCAATTTGAGCAACTTATCTGCACATACAATACATCAGCTTCTGTATTCACGCCATTGCTCTACGGGGCGCCCTGTTCTGGCCCAGGGCTGCAAGACGAACCCCTCGGCGGGTGTCGCTCAGGGGCGGGCACGCGCTTGACCGGCGCTCAGTGGCAGGCTGCTTAGATTACTTGCGCGTGCTTTCCGGCTTTCTCTTCCTTCTGGAACACGCCCGCATGAGAGGCTTCGCTTGTGCCGTGTCCTCAAAACCAAGCAGAGTGTACAGTAGTTTCTCCGATGGCGGTTGCGCGGTTGTGTCGCTATCGTCCGAAGCTTGCTGGGACGAC
>JBEKOA010000161.1:0-10785 GCA_049522255.1 Occallatibacter sp. | reverse complement strand
GGCCCAGCGGAAACTGAGACAAAGAGGATCGTATCTCACAGGGGTTCCGCCTCTGGCTTCGACCGGCCAAGATCATCGTCGGAAGCGGAGCCCCGCCTCCTGAAGAAAAATCCAACTGAAAGTAAATATAACTTCTTACCTATAGGCCGTAGGGTATGATCCAGCCGATTGGCCGGTTATCTCACTGTTGGCATCAGTCAGGGCGAGCAGAAGATCAAGCAAGGTGAGACGGGCTAGATCTCGGTTTCCAGGCGCGAAACCGAAAAGCGTATCGATTCACGTCGACTTGCACGTTTTCAAAACCTGCAACTGTAAGGCGTCGCGGAAGCGCGTCCGGATCGACCAGCACCATCGTGTCGAATAGGTGAAGCAATTTCGTGGAACGGCCCGGCAAGCCATCAGTCCCCACGAAAACACCGCCTGGCTTAAGAACGCGAGCCACTTCCGCGAATAACTTGTCTTGCAGGGAAGCCGATCTGACATGATGAAGCATGCTAAAGCACGCGACGGCTTCGAATGATTCGCCTGGCAGTGACATTGCGGTTGCATTCTCGCATTGGACGGCGACATGGCCGTTGAACTTATGGCGAAGCCGGTCCGCCAGTCTGCGGTCTGACTCCACACATACGAGATGTTTCACTTGCCGTTGCAGCACTTCTGTAGCGGCTCCGTAGCCAGGACCGATCTCGAGCACTTCGCTTCCCAAGTCGATTTGTTCCAGAGTCCATGGCAGCGCATAGTGCTGCACTACTTCTCTCCATTTCGCCGAGGAGCAAAGCAAACGATGAAGGTAGTTCATAGCAACTCCGTTCTGTTATGACCATCATCCGGGCGAATTGTGCTGGGCGCAATAGGAGTATTACGTCATAATATATCGTATATGCGACAAGAGAAGATTTTAAGAGAATATGATCCTCCGCGAGGTATATCAGTTTCAGCGCTGTCCTACGAATACCCGCCAGGTTACCGGGTTCCTGACCATGCCCACGGATCAGATCAGTTGATCTATGCGATCGAGGGCACAATGGAGGTCTCTTCCGGCAGTAACGTATGGACGTTGCCGCCCCAATTCGCTCTGTGGTTACCAGCAAGAACCTCTCATTGGATCCAGATGACTGGCGCAGTTCGCATGCGCACGTTGTACTTTCGCCCTGGAGCGGTTTCACGCAGGCCGCCTGGATGTTCGCTTCTTTACGTAGCGCCGCTGCTTCGGGAGCTGATCATCGAGGCCGTTCGCCTGGGGCGCCTACGCCAGCGCAACCCGCCGGAGTGCGCCCTCCGTGATCTCCTGGCGCGGCAACTGGCAATCGCAACAGCTGCGCATATCGGGATAACGATGCCTTTGGAGCCTCGCGCTCTGTCTGTGGCGCAGTTGATCGCCGGCAAACTGACGGACAGGAGGCCTTTGGCGAAGCTGTGTGCGGAAGCCGGCGTCGGAGTCCGGACAGCTCAACGTATTTTTCGAAAAGAACTGGGATGCGAAATCGACACCTGGCGCCGCCAGGCTCGCCTGACAAGGGCCGTGCAACTCCTAGTGGCGGGGCATTCCGTGAAAGAGGTCTCATTTCGTGTTGGTTATAAGCAATCCAGCGCATTTGTCGAGGCCTTCAGAAGACTCTTTGGATCGACCCCCAAGGTGTGGACAGCCGGCCTCCGACGTGCCGAGGGTGAGTGAGCACGGCACGAGAGGAGGTCAGAAGAATCACCGACTCATAAACCGACCCGTCGCCGAACAGTCCTCCTGATTGATGAGTGACTCGCCCTGAAGTCAACGACTGAGATCGAAGTATGCGCATTGCCGTTTACGGCATGCATTTCCTGTGCTTGCAGATGCTACCCCAAAGGTACCCCGCCCAGATGATGGCTGCTCCAAACCACAACGCCAGAGCGAGCCACAACCTGTCGCTCAGACCATTCTGCCAGCCAGGCAGGAATAGATGGAATACAAACACCAATGGCTGGAGAGCGACGAAGATGCTTGAAGTCATCGCCATTGCTCGCCTGCTGAGACGGGCGACATACAGGAACCAGAAAAGGCCCGCGATGCACCAGAAGAGCGCCGGCGACCCGGGGTCGTTTAGAAACGTCGTCCAATCCATCCGCCCATTTCTGTAGACGGTCATGAGTGGCGAGCAAGTGAAAAAGAGAGCCATTCCAAAGAACATACGACGCCGGAAGAATTCCTTGCGAGCCCACTGTAACTCGCACTTTTCTCTTTCTGCTTCCGCTCGAACCGGCGCTGTCCTGCGCAACTGTTCGATAGGCATCGCAGCGCTTCGCGCGATCCGCTCAAAGTCCGGGTTCTCCCGGAAATAGTTCTCCACCAGCTGCTTCGTGTCCTCGCTGGCCTCACCAGAAAAATAGACCGGCAGCAAATCGGTCATCACTTCGCGTGTGATATTCATCGCTTTTCTCCCGAAAAATCTACTTCTTCGCGGATCGGATTTCGAACCGCCATCAGTCTTGCCCGCGCGCGGTGCACTTTCACCCTGGCCGCTGCCGGTGTGATGTTCAGCGCAGCAGCAATCTCCTCATACGGCATCTCATCGAGCGCACGCATCAGCAGCGCAGCGCGATCGGTCTCCTGCAGTTTCTGCAGCTCTGCTATCGCCGACTCCAATTCCTGCCTGTGTTCCAGGCGCTTGTGCGCACTAGCTCCTGGGTCAGTATGCTTGTCGTCCAGCCCCGCTCTTCGCCAGCTTTGCCGCTGCAAGTCGCGGTGAACATTCCTTGCAACGGTGAAGAGATAGCTCTTCACCGTGAGCTCCCGAATGCGACCGCGCGTCGACCAGACGCGCAGAAAAGTCTCTGAGGTGATATCGTCCGCCAGCGAGCGGTCGCCACACAGAAACAGCGCAAATCGCCGCACATCTGGCGCGTATTTCTCGTAAAGACTCTGGAAGTTCATCATCTCAATTGTCACAGAGGGTACGCGCGAAGAAGCCAGATGTTACACCGGTTCTGAAATGTTTCGTTCAACGCATCCTGGACAGAACAAATATGGAGCAGTCAGGAGATGGTGTTTTGGACGAGCCCGACAAGCGCGTAGTCCGAGGCGCTCATCGAAAAACTGCGTTCGGCCGAGTGAGGGGCTACTCGGAGGTTACCATTTGGCTATCTATGGCGTCTTTTGATCGCCGCGGGTTTCGCGGCAGGGTCTTGGTGAGCTGTTGACCTTATTGGGCAAAGATCGGACTTCTTAAAAACGATGAAGACTTAAGAACTTATCCGCAGATTGAGAATGAAACGGAGCGCCGGTCACCTGACCGGCTGTACTGGCGGCGTCCGCGCCGCCTGACGTTGCTAATTTACAGATAGGCTCTTAGTTCAGCCCCGCGCTGAGGCGAGGAGACTTTACTTGCGCGTATTCGCGTTCTCAATCAGCTTGACCGGGTAGTAGGCATTGCGGGCATACTGCCTGGCCATGCGGTTAGTGTTGAAGTAAGAACCGTTGAAGGCCAGCGTGTTGCGCATCAGCCGGGCCCATTTTTCCGGCGCATCCAGATAGAGGGGCACCACGGCGGTTTCAAGCTTGTGGTAAAGCGAGTTGGCTTCTTCGGCATCGTTTTCTCCGTCTTCGATGGCCCAGCCGGTAAAGCCTTCAATGCAGCCTTCGATCCACCAACCGTCGAGAATCGACAGACTCGGCACGCCGTTCAAAGCGGCCTTCATGCCGCTCGTGCCCGAGGCCTCGTAAGGACGGCGTGGGGTGTTGATCCACACGTCGACGCCGGCGGTGAGCATCGCGCCCAGATTCCAGTCGTAGTTTTCCAGATAAACAATACGCAGGAATTCGTTCGAAAGCCTGGCCGCATCCTCGACGACTTGTTGGATCAGCGCCTTGCCAGGCTCGTCCTGGGGATGGGCCTTGCCCGCGTAAAGAATCTGCAAGCCGCCGGCCGCGAAAGCAATCTCCGCTAGCCGCTTTGGATCGGTGAAAAGAAGCGTGGCGCGCTTGTAGGTTGCCACGCGCCGGGCAAAGCCCAGCGTCAGCACTTTTGGGTCAAGCGCGTGGCCGGTGCGCGTGGCTACCTCAGTCAGCAATGCCTCCTTATTGAGCGCGTGAGCTGCGAGAATTGTCTGCTCAGGCAGATCGATGGCGTTGCGCAGATAAAGGGTGTCGCGCCGCCACGAGGACAGGTTGGCATCCAGCATCTTCTGGAAAGGGTCGGAGACCCAGGTGGGCGCGTGAACGCCGTTGGTGATCGAATCGATCGCAAACTCCGGGAACATCTCGCGCGATACCTTGGCATGCTGCATGGCCACGCCGTTGGCATAGCGCGAGAAGCGCAACGCAAGCAGCGTCATGTTTAACATGCCATCGCGAAAACAGCCCAGCCTTTCAAGGCGCGCGGTGCGGTCGCCGCCTAGAATGCGAATGGCCTGCTCGGTGGAGAAGCGGTCGTGGCCGGCCGGTACCGGCGTGTGGGTGGTGAAGACGCACTTCTTCCGCACCTGCTCCATGTCGGTTTCAGTGGCCGCGCCGAGCGGTCCGCCACCCAACTGGCGCTCGAGAAGGCCCAGCGTCAGCAGCGCCGCGTGGCCCTCATTCATGTGGTAGACGTTTACACGGTGGCCCAGCGCGTGGGCCATGCGCACGCCGCCCATGCCCAGCACAATCTCCTGCTGCAGGCGGTAGTTGGTGTCGCCGCCATAGAGGTGATCGGTGAGGCCGCGATCCCAGCCGGAGTTCACGTCGAGATCGGTGTCAAGCAGGTAGATCGGCACCACATGCCCATAACGGCCCACCAGGTCATAGCGCCAGCAGCGCACCGTCACGATGCGTTCTTCCACTGAAACCGTAACCCGTGCCTTCTCCTCGGTGCAGAAATCCGCCGGGTTCCAGGGCTGAATGTCTTCGCTCTGCATGCCGGCTTCATTCAAATGCTGCTGAAAATAGCCTTTGCGATGAACCAGCGAGAAGGCCACCAGCGGAACGCCCAGATCGGCCGTCGAGCGCAGCGTGTCCCCGGCGAGCACGCCCAGGCCGCCGGAATAAGTGGGCATGGCGGGATTGATCGCAATCTCCATCGAGAAGTAGGCGACCAGGCCAGAAGCGGGAAATGTCTCGTAGGAAAATGGCTTGGATGATGTCGGTTGCATCGTTCTGGCGTCCCCTGGCGTCGCTGGATTAGAAGCGGCGCTCTGGAAATAGAAATCCCCGGATGCTGAACGGGCCCATCGTGCTCCCTCCCGATCTTCATCGTGTCAGGGGTCCATTCGATTCTAACAAGGAATGCCTCCCATCACCCACGGATCGTTTCCGATGATCGCCCGTGCACGATGGTGGATTGCTCGCGAAGTGGCAGAATGCCTGGAATTACCCCACCCGCGCCATTACGGAAGGTTGTTGCTCATGGTCGACTCAGATCTCTTCGGCCAACTGGGTCGACATGATCGAGGTTGCGATCCAGGGCTTGGCGAAGCGGCCTCATAAAGAGGTGAGACTGCAGGAAGGCCCAGCGATCATTTGGGGTGGAGTCACTACTGAAACTCAAAAGGCTCATAATTCCGCATAATCGCTTGCGACTCCGGGTTCCACCTTGTTCATTTCGACGTTTTGGCCGATAGAGGATCAGAGGTATCCAGATCAGCTTACTCGTGACGATCCCTGAAGCTCTCTGGATTCCCCTTCTCCGCGCGGGAGTATCATTTCGGCCACGCCAGGAGAAGTATTCAGCGACTTGTGCATCCATGAAGGCAATTGACGGGACATTTGAGGAGAAGGGGGTTCACGCGTGCAAACATGGTTTTTGGTCGGGATTCTTGCGGCTTCAACGTCATTCTTAGCGGCTCAGTCGCCTGTCAAGGTAGAGGGTCTGGACGCGTCATCGGCGGAGACTGTGATCTCAGCCAGCCTGGCATCATCGGGAAGTGGCGGCTATTCCAAAGTGCAAGGATTGCAGGAATGGGTTTCGGATTACGTAGAGTTCAATGGCCACCTGGTGCAGAGATATCGCGCTAGGTATGATTTTCGCCTCGAAGGAACAACGCTCTGGGTGACCATGAACGATCTTCAGGGTTTGAATTCGGACGGATGGGGTCAGGCATTGATTCCCGCAAAAGGCGCGGAGCAAAAGCTGATTCTCCAGATGGTGGATCGCCTGGTTGCGGCTCAAAGAACGCTTCCGGCCTCTGAACAGTCCGTCGCGACTAGCCCTTCTGCTTCAACTCCGGCGACCCCAACCGGGGGTTCGGCAAACCCAACCCCTGCCGCATCCAATCTCCGAACTGTCCAGAGGGCGGTGGCCGATCATCTCGATTTCACCGAACCGCCAAATCTTAGCAAGGCCAAGACAATGGTCTTCAGTGGGAATGAACGCTATCGATGCTCGGACGGGCTGTGCGCGATTAGAAAGGACGGGCTGTGGGGCTTTGTCGATTACCACGGAAACATGGTCCTGGATTTCAAATACACCGACTTTTTGACTCCGGACGCTCCTCTTTTCAAACATGGCGCCTGCCTTCTCCAGTTTCGCGACTCTCAGGGCCATTTCCAGGTTGGATTCATTGATAAGAAGGGCAACCTGATGTTCGGAGGGAAGGTTTTCGATGGAGCTGACCCCTTCGACGATGTGGTCGCACGAGTATTCGTGAACAATCAGGTGTATTTTCTGGACCTCGAAGGAAATCTTGTTCATGTCGATTCGCGGACGGCTAGTGAATTTCACGGTGGACTGGCTCGGGATGGGGATTTCCATGGATACGGCTTCCGCAACAGCAAGGGCCAATGGGCAATTCCGCCCATTTACAGCGGAGTGCAGGATTTTCACGACGGGATCGCCTGGGTCTCCAAAAAATCTGGTGATGCCCTTCCAATGTGGGGCGCAATAGACAAAACCGGCAAGGAAGTTGTGCCGTTCAAATTCTCTCAAGTTCCCGGACCGTTTTCCGATGGTATGGCTCGCGTATTCTGCAAGAATCCCGCCGGTTGGGGATACATCAATGCGACCGGCGAGCTTGTGATTCCTTGCAGAACCTATATAGGACATCCCTTCATGCACGGTCACGCCTGGATCAGAGACGACAATTGGGAATTGGTGGACACGCAGGGTAAAGTCGTTGCTGGCTCCATCCGTGACGGCAATTGGCAGGACAAGAGGCATATAGGGAGTGAACTACGAGAGGACGGAACGTTCCTGTTCAATAGCCCATACGGAACCGGAGTGCTGGATGACGAGTGGAACGTGGTTTTACCCGCGGCCAAATACAGCCCCGGCCTGTTTCCGCCGGAAGACGATCCCGATGGTCTGGCCTATGTAATCCTGGATGAAAACCCAAACGTGTACAGGGGCTTCGTCAACCGCCATGGTGAATTCATTCTCCGTCAACAGGACAGCCAGTTTTGACAATCGCCCGTCTTGGGTCAGGAATCGCGTAGTTCAAATACAAGGGTCCTCATGGCTTCGGTCTACGGCATTCTCCGAGAATGCTGTAGACCGAAGCTGCTCCACGACTCAATCGAGAGAACCTACGCGAGCCGGTGAGCGCCGTCTGAGGCGTGGCAGATGTGGATCTGGGGTTGAATACTGGTCTTTGTGGCGTAACGGCCAGCCAGAGTCTTGGCGAACGGAGCGGCTTCACTCCGCTCTACCAAGTTGATGGTGCAGCCGCCAAAGCCTCCACCGGTGAGGCGCGCGCCGATCAGGCCGGGCAGGTCCTGGGCCAGAGCCACCATGGCGTCGGCTTCGAGGCAACTGCCTTCAAAGTCCTGGCTGTAACTCCGGTGCGCCTCGGCCATCAGGCGGCCCAGTTCTTTCATGTCATTCCTGCCCAGCGCCTCGGCGGCGGCAACCGTGCGCAGGTTTTCGCTGATGATGTGGCGGGCGCGCAAGAGCGACTTCGGCTCCATCTCGTGGCCCCACTTTTCCAGGTCCGCTAATGTTGCGTCGCGCAGGAACGTGACTCCGGGCCGGTGGCTGGCAATGACGGCGCAGGCGGCTTCGGACTCGGCGCGGCGAGTCTTGTAGTCGCCCCCTGCAATCGAGTGCTTGACCATGGTGTTGGCGATGACCAGAGCCACATGGGGCGGAATCGGCGCCAGTTTGAAGCTGAGATCGCGGCAGTCGAGCAGCAGAGCGTGATTTTCTTTGCCGTTGGCTGAGATGAACTGATCCATGATGCCGCAGTTGGCGCCCACAAACTCGTTCTCCGCGCGCTGGCAGAGGCGGGCGAGCACCGGACCCGGATAGCTGACGCCAGTCAGTGAGAGCACGGCCAGCGCCGTGGCCACCTCGAGGGCCGCGGAGCTCGATAGCCCCGACCCCAGTGGAACATCGCCCCACAGGCTCAGGCTGAATCCGGAAATCGGAAGGCCTTCTCCGGCCAGGACGGCAACCACTCCCAGCGGGTAGTCGCACCAGTGCTTGCTGGCTTTGGCGGGCAGGTCCGCAGCCTCAAAGCTCTTCTCTTCCTGGAAGTTGTCAGAATAGATCACAATCTTCCCGTCCGAGCGCGGCGAGATTCCGGAGAGGGTGGCGAAGTCGATGGCCGCGGGCATGACAAAGCCCTCGGCATAATCGGTGTGCTCCCCGATCAGGTTGACGCGGCCCGGCGCGACAAAGATCGCCGGCTCGGCCTGGAAGCGAGCGAGGTGCATGGAACGGAATACGGCTGGGTCGTGCATGGGTAATCACCCTCTAAAACAGTGGTCTGCGGTCAGTGAACAGTGGCCAGTGGCCAGGCCCCGGCTGGGGAACAGCCCTAAAATCAACTCTCTTCTAGATGATAACGTTTTCTTTTGCGGCTCGTGTTCTGCCGAGCGCCCTTACAAGCCCTACCCTCCCATGACCTCGGCACAAGCTGCGGTCAATCTTTGCCAAATCCTGTCGAGCCACGCGTCGTGCTCGGGCTTCATCAAGACCGAACGCAGGCAAGTCACCATCCCCCCGACGCCCTCTGGTTCAAACCAGAGTTGTGGCAACTGCACAAGCGCCAGGTGCAAGTCCCTCGCGGCACAGGCGTCAAAGGCCTGCTGGGCCAGCTCGGAGGAGCGCTCGGGGGTCTCGCCCTTCAATTTCCATACGACAATGTCCAGTTCTGGCTCGCCGGCTGCCAGGGCCTCGAAGCGTCCCAAAGGATCAGCCCGCAGCCGCCTGTCGAGTTCCAGCGCCGCCGCCCGGCCGCGAGCGAGCCCACGTGCAAACTCGCCTTCCGGCTTGAGGGGCAGGAGCCGCTGTGTGGCCCACAAGGCCACTGCCGCCGCACCGGCCCGCGAGCACTCCAGGCTGATCTCGCCCAGATGCAACTGCTTTGAAGTGAAGTAGGTATACGGCGAGTCGTGCTTGTAGAAGCGGCCGACCGCCGGATCGCGAAAGAGTATGCAACCGCAGCCGTAGGGCTGAAGACCGTGCTTATGGGGGTCAATAACAATCGAATCGGCCTGGCCGATGGCCGCATAGGCCCGCCGTGCCGGCTCTGCCAAGTCATTCAGAATCAGCCGGAAGTAGCCCCCATAGGCCCCATCCACATGCACTCGGAAGCCGTAGCGTTCGCGCAACTCCAGGATCTGGTCCAGCGGGTCCACCGCGCCGATCGCCGTCGTCCCCAGTGTCGCCACCACCGTGCCTACATCGCCCTTGCGCAGTTCGGTCTCCAGGGCGTCCAGGCTCATGCGTCCGCGGCGATCGGAGGCGACGGCCGTGTAGTCGAGCTTCAGAACGGCAGAGATTCGATTGTGGGTATAGTGCGCCTGATCGGAGCCGAGGATTCGTTTGCCCGGCGCAAGCTGTCCGGCAACCCAGAGGGCTTCGAGGTTGGCCATCGTTCCGCTGGAGGTCAGGTGGCCCAAATACTCCGTCCAGCCGAAGAGACCGGCGATCTCGCGGACGACCTCGATCTCCATTTCGGAACTAGCCCGGCCGCCGTCGCGGGCATGGTTGTTGGGATTGATATTCATTGCCAGCGCGTAGGCCGCCCGCGCCACCGGATGCGGTGGCTTGAGCATCTGCCCGGCATAGAGCGGGTGGAAGTAAGGATAGTTGTCCCTCATGCGGAGGGCTACGTCGTCAAGAACCTGGGCAATCGCAGCCGGATTGGCCGCAGATTCCGGTACCGTCTCAAAGGCGGGCAGAGCCGCAAACTGATCTTCGAGCAGTTGTGTGGCGCGGGACAACAGTTGGGGTACAGGATCTTTGGGCATGGCGACCTTCTACCGTACCACTGTGGATAGTCCCATTATAAAACCATAGGGATCAACATGTTCCGGAAGCGAGAATCAGGAAATGGGACGAAAATCAGCGAATCCGACGGCAAAGTTATTGGAAGGATGCTACACTGTCAGCAGCGTTAGAGCCGAACCGGGCGTGAGCAGCACTCGCCCAACCAAGCAAGATTCTGCCAGTGGTCGCTCCGATTCATCCAGCGCAATTCAAAGCTAGGAAACACGATCAAAATGGAACAAGGCACTGTGAAGTGGTTCAATGACGCGAAGGGCTTCGGCTTCATTTCGCGCCAGAACGGCGAAGACGTCTTTGTGCACTACTCTGCGATCAACTCAAGCGGTTTCAAGAGCTTGCAGGAAGGTCAGGCGGTGCAGTTCAACGTGGTGAAGGGGCCCAAGGGCTGGCAGGCTGCCGACGTGCAGCCGCTCTAAGGCTACAGGCCGGATTCCGGCAGAATCTAAGCAGACACAAACGAGGGCAGGGAATAATTCCCTGCCCTCGTTTGCGTTTGAAGACCTACGAATCTCTGGCAGCTTGTGGGGCCAAGGCCTGTCATCACCTCGATGCAGCGCGGAAGTTCAAGAGTATTATGGCGGTAATGAGCAATCGGACAAACGTCTCC
>JBEKOA010000160.1:0-10839 GCA_049522255.1 Occallatibacter sp. | reverse complement strand
GCGCAACAGGGTTGATTTGCCCGCACCGTTTTCGCCGAGCAGGACATAGCAGCGGCCCGGCTCGAAGTCGACCGAGACCTGGCGCAGCGCGGCGAAGGAGCCGAAGAGCCTGGAGACTTTGTCGAGGCGTGCGCAGAGTCCTGCGCGGACGGCGGTAGTAGTTGGCGCGTTAGTTTGCATGGTCGATTGTCGGACGCAGAGTGGAATTGTTGCGGCGACGACTGAGGTAGAGAGAAAGTGGAAACATTCCTGCTAATGCCGCATACCATGAATAATAAACAATTTCAACGACAAGTCTGCCTGACCTCGTGCTGTGAAGAAATATAAGAGCGATAAGAACACTAGAGATAAAGAGAATAATATAGCATAGAAAGAAGTATTTTAGGATTATCTCGTAACCATCGCGCTTCAATTTAGTCGAACCAGCAATACCCAACATAAATGCAAACAACGATATAACATCCCAAGTGAAATTATGATGATGAGAACCGCTAGATATGAGGCGATATACGATGAACGTCGCAAATAACATCACCGATAGAGCTATAAGCAATACCAATGCTAGTCTCTTATTCATGACGGCTCCTCGCGTGCACAGAGCTGTACGGCTGCCTTGGACGAATGCAACCTCTTAATCAGGACGCTTTGGTGCTTGCCGGTTGAGCGGGAGATTCGGGATGATTGCGATCGAGGTAAAGCGCGAGCGGGAAGGGCGCCACCAGGAGCAGTAGCAACGGATAGAGCGAATAGGAAATGGCAAAATCGAAGATGGTTGTCTTGCTGAGCAATACGATAACAAAAAGAACCAGATAGACGCCGAGCCAGGCGATCAGGCAGTTCCTCAAGATGCGGCGAACTTTGATGTGGCCGCACCGATCCAGCCCCTGATAACCGGCAATTCCCAAAGAGACTGCCAAAGCCGAAAACACATTTTCGATGAGCTCATCCGAGCCGTAGCTTGAGACTCTCTTGTTCCACTCGATCATCAAGAAGCAAGCGAAGATCATTCCCGCGTAGATGAGGAAATCCGAGAGCAGCCTTTTCCGATTCATCGAAAACTCCTTCTGGGCTCAGGCTAGCTGGCCGGTTTAGACGGAGGAACTACTGCGGCGCGCGGACTCGCATTGGGAGCGGCAGCGGGCTGAGCGGGGGTTGCGCCAGGTTGAGAGCCGGGCTGGGCGGGAGCGTATTTGCTGGCGCACTTGGCCTGGAGAACGGTTGCGTGGAAGACTCCGTCGCGGCCATAGGAGCCTTCGGCGAGGGCCTGGGAGTCGTCCTTGAAGGTGTCCGGGGGCGGCTCGGAGCCTTTGTAGACAACAGTGAGTAGACGGCCCGAGGCGGCCTTGGGCGAGTGGCTCTCGTATTCGTTCATTACAAATGTCACATGGGGGCCGTTGTGCTCGATCGAGCCGGGCTGGACAAAGCCCTCTACGCGCAACTGGCTGTGATAGGCCTTGTCGCCCATGCCGCCCAGTTCAGCAATGGTGACGTAGTAGCTCTTGTTGGCTCCGTATCCGGAGTAGGCAAGCCAGCCGATGGTGCCGACGATAATGGCAGCCGCGACGCCGATGCGGATCGAGTTAGGGGAAGTTTTCATAGCCAACCTCAAAGATACGAGCGTAACGTGGCCCGGTCAACCGTCCAGAGGCCTGGATGTTACCAAAGGCACAGACCGCTTAGGCAGTAATCCGTTCAGCGGGCTTAAGCCGGGGCAGTGCGTGGATTGCCTTCCCTGCTCTCTGCTCGGCTAAGCGCAACTCGTAGAGGCTTTGCAGATTGAGCCAGAACTGGGCGCTGGTGCCGAAGAAATGGGCCAGGCGAAGAGCTGTGTCGCCTGTAAGGCCACGCTGCCCGTTCAGGATGGCGGTGATTCGATTGGGCGGCACGTCTAGCTTGCGCGCCAGCTCAGAGGCGCTCATATCCAGTTCTCTCAACTCTTCGGCGAGGTGATCTCCGGGATGGATGGCAGTGATGGTCATTGGGGATCTCCCTAGTGATAATCGACAATCTCGACGTTGGATGGGCCCGAGCCGGCGTTTTGCCACTCAAAACAGATTCTCCACTGGTCGTGGATGCGGATACTGTACTGCCCCTTGCGATCCCCAGCCAAAGCCTCGAAACGATTGCCCGGCAGAGCGGCAAGGTCATTCAGCGTTGTAGCCGAATCCAAGCGGTCGAGCTTCAGCCGAGCAGCCCTTTCGATGCTGTCGAATGCCTTGATGCGCATCCCGGAAGCGAAATCCCTGGCGCGCTTGTCTCGATAGCCGTCAATCATCTTCAGTTTACCTTCCGTTACGCGTTACGTCAAGAGTATTATTACTCCGAACCTGTCTATTGCGCGCCCTCCAGCGTCTGCGCGGCCCGTGTGAGCGCCTGGGTCAGCACGGTCAACTGCTGAGCGGCGCGGGTGAGGTCGTGGGCGTCCAGGGCTTCGTTGACGCCAGGCAGCACGACCGCGGAGTAGCCGGTGTACTCGCCGGGAGCGTAGATCACGTGCCTGTACCAGGGACGGTTTGGCAGGCCGGCATCGGAGAGCAGAGCGTTCTCAGCCTGACGGAGGGCGAGATTGAGCCGGACGAGGTCGCCGGAGGCGGCGATTTGCTGGCCATGCGCACGTTCGGCCGCGTTGGAAAGGCGGGCTACGGCAGCATCGGCAGCGGTAAAGTCCAGAGAGTAGTGGCCAGGAACACCGGCATTCCACCGCATCAATGAAGACCTGTCGCCGGGAACCCAGGCCTTGCGCTTGACGGAATCGAGGTAAGAGGCGATCTCGTGAGCGTAGGCGACATAGTCGTAAGGCAGCACGTCGGCATCGGCCATGCGCAGGGCTTCGAGACCAAACACACGAGCCATCTCCTGCAGATAGACAAAGTTTGGGTCGGCGTTCATGGTGAACCAGGCGAAGTTATCGAAGACCGAGTGATAGACGCCGTAAGGACCGTTGGAGCCAATATCTGTCGAGGGCACGCCCACATGCTGGAAGAAGGCCGTGTAGTCGGAGCCGGAGCCGAGGTCGCCGACATGAACCTCTTCGCCGGGCGCTGGAGGCGCATTGGAGCCGTTCTCTTGACCTTGGGTGGGTTGACCGCTCTGCGCCGGATGCACGCTCTGCGCCGGATGATTGATGCGCCACTGCTGATAGACCGTGCCGCGAAGCGGACTGGGCACCGAGCGGGTCAGTTCGCGAATAAACTGCTTGAGCGAGGGCACGGCGGCGGCGGAAAAATCGGACCCGGAGACCGCTACATCGGTGTTGAAGTAGGCGACGGCGCGCCCCAGGGCCATGGCGTTCTGGTCTACCCACTCGGTTGAGCCGATGAGGCCCTCCTCTTCGGCGTCCCAACTGCAAAAGACGATGGTTCGCTTGGGCCGCCAGCCCTGCCGTAGAAGCGCGCCGATGCCGTGAACCGATTCGAGCATGGCGGCGGTGCCGCTTGAGGGATCGACGGCTCCATAGACCCAGGCGTCGCGGTGGTTGCCCACCACCACCCAGTCGTCGGGATATTCAGAGCCTTTGATCTTGCCGATCACATCCCAGATGATGCGGCGCTGATAATCCTGCACTGAGACAAGGTGGACTCTCACGGCATCGGCGCCCTCCGTCTGACCGATGTGATAGCGGAAGCCGAGTCCGCCTTGCCAGCCCTGCGGCACTCCGGGGCCTTTGAGGGCTTGCAGAATCGGCCCTGCGTCGTGGTAACTGAGCGGGATGGAGATGATGCGGGGTTGGCTGCCATAGGGTGAGACGCGGGCAGAATCGGGCAGGTCAAGAGTTGAGGAGACGCTGGGAGTCTCCGGATCGCCGGGATATTTGAAGAGGTATTGGACGGAGCCGCGCTCGACTGCGGTCTCGGGCCGCCAAGGTCCAATTGGATACACGTCCCCCTTGGAGAAACCGTCGTCCTCCGGGTCGGAGTAAAGGAGCACACCGGCAGCGCCACGCTGCTCGGCCAGGTAGACTTTCACGCCGCGGAAGTTGACCCCGTAGCGCATCAGGACGATTTTGCCGCGCAGGTCGATGTGCCGGGAGGCGAGCTGGTCGAAGTCCTCTAGACGGCCATAGTTGGCGTAGACTACCTCGGCGGTCACATCCCCAGATCCGGAAGAGCCGTTAAAGGGCATCACCACGCGGGGATCATCCTGATAGGGGTCGCCCTCGACATGTTCCCGAGTCGGGCCGCTCATGAGCAGCTTTCCGCTCGAATCATAGGCCTCGACACGCTCTGTCTTGGGCTGGTTCATCAGGACACGATAGGGAACGATCTCCGTCTCGAGACCCGAGGCGCGAAACTTCTGCGCCACGAAGTCGACGGTCTTTTGGTCCCCAGGGGTTGAGGCCAGATGTGGTTCGGCGCTGAGGGTCTTCAGGGCCTCGCCGGCCAGATAGGCGTTAGGGATGGCTAGGAATTTTTCTTCGATTTTTGCTTGAGCCGAAAAGTCGCGATAGCCAAAGACGGCCGGGGCAGGCTGCGCGGCGTTCTGCGCCGGAAGAGGCCCGGGAATGAGTGCCAGAAGAAACAAGAAGGCGAGCGGCTTATCGAGCGCCATGCGCGGGACCTCTTTCGGCGAGTTGGCTGAACTGCTGGCCGCCTCTTATGCCACTGGCTGAGCACAGTGAGAGCAGCGCTTGGCGGCCAGCGGAATTTCACTCAGACATTCAGGGCAGGGCTTGGTGGAGGGCTGTACCTCGGGCGCCGGCTTCTTAAGCTTCGACAGAAGGTGGTTGATGGGCAAGACGATGGCAAAATAGACCACACTGGCAACAATCAGGAACGAGATGGCGGCATTGAAGAAGTTCCCGATCTTGATGTGCCCGCTGCCTACGTTTAGAACTACGCCGCTGAAATCCGGCCTGCCGATGGTGGCGGCAATGAGCGGGTTGAGCACGTCGTTCACCAGTGAGGTGACAATGGAATTGAAGGCCACGCCTAGAATGACGGCAACGGCAAGGTCAACGACATTTCCCCGCAAGATGAAATCGCGAAATCCTTTGAGCATTCTTCCCTCCGCTTGTTTGGCTGTGCAATGGCCTTTGGCGTGAACACGATACACAGGGTAGTGTTCTTTGCATATCCTACAGGTTGGCAAGGTACTTTTGCAGCCCAGACCGACCTGGGGGCCCGAGCCGGATCGCTAGAGATAGACCCAAAGGAACAGCACCATGACCAGGATCATCAATTCCGAATAGAGCAGAATGAGAACGCCGGCGTGGTAGAGGCTCCATCTGCGATCGAGGCAGCGCGCTGTCTCGGCAATCCCCCAAAAGACAACCAGCGCAAGCAGGATCTGCCACGGCGAAGCGTGAGGCGCGTCAGCCGCCGGAAAACCCGCCAGGCAGAGGCTGACCGCCAGCGCGCCGAGGGCGAGCAGGACGCCGCGGGCAAGCGAGCGCTTGCGCAGCCGGACGGAGACCATGCGGAGAAGTTCCACACTTCAATCTATCGCGTTGTACGGGCTGGCAGCCGGTTGCGGCCGCCCACTTTGACTTAGCCCATCCTCGGCCAGGCTCTTTCGCACGCGCACCATAATCCCAAGATAGTAGGCCAGGTTGTGGATCGTGTTCAAGGTTCCCGAGAGCGCCTCGCCGGATTGCATCAGGTGGCGCAGATAAGCGCGGGAGTAACGCCGGCAGACCATGCAGCTGCAAGCCGGGTCGGGCGGGCCCTGATCCTCTGCATAGCGCTTGCCTTTGATGTTCAGGCGGCCCTCGCTGGTGAAGAGCAGGCCGTGGCGCCCTGCGCGGGTGGGCAGCACGCAGTCCATCATATCGACCCCCATGCGCGCATACTGCTCGATCTCATCGGGATAGCCCACGCCCATCACATAGCGCGGCTTGTCGGCGGGCAGCAGGGGCAGCACCTCGGCGATCATTTCCAGAGTCAGTTCGCGCGGCTCTCCGACGCTGAGGCCGCCGATCGCGTAGCCGTCGAAGTCCATCTCGACCAGTTGCTCGGCGCTCTCGCGGCGCAGATCGCGGTACATTCCGCCCTGGACAATACCGAAAAGGCTCTGCGATCGACCGCCGAACTCCTGCTGCCACGGGACTTGAGATCGGTACGCATGGAAGTGATCGAGCGAGCGCCGCGCCCAGGCCATCGTCAGCCGCAGGCTCTCTTCGGCGCGGGTGCGTTCGGCCGGGTACTCGGTGCACTCGTCAAAGGCCATGCAGATGTCCGCACCGAGGGCGATTTGCACGTCCATTGAATGTTCCGGCGAAAAGAAATGGCTGCTGCCGTCCAGATGAGACCGGAAGCTCACACCCTCGTCGCTGACCTTGCGCAGCGCGCTCAGGCTGAAGACCTGAAAGCCGCCCGAGTCGGTCAGCATCGCGCGCGGCCAACTGATAAACCGATGCAGCCCGCCCATGCGCTGGATCGCCTCATGACCGGGACGCAGATAGAGGTGATAGGTGTTTCCGAGAATGATCTCCGCCCCGAGTTCTTCAAGCACGTCTTGCGGAACGGCTTTAACCGTGCCGGCCGTGCCCACCGGCATAAAGACGGGCGTCTCGACCATGCGATGGGGCAGCAGCATCCGTCCCCGCCGGCCGCCGGCCGTGGATGTTGCCAATACGTTGAAGTCGAGGCTCACCAAACGATTCTACCGGGGTAGCCATCCTTCGCATTGCACTCGCACTACCGCACCCCGGTCGCAGTTAGGGTCGTCGGATAGCGCGGCAAGCATTCGAGCCACCGTTTCCCCATGGCCGGGCACAATCGCCTGTGGAGCAATCTCGTTGAGAGGGATTAATACAAAGCCACGTTCGGCAAGACGCGGGTGAGGGACTTTGAGGTCAGGTTCGCTGATTTCCATGTCTCCGAAGAGCAGAATGTCGAGATCGAGCGTACGCGGGCCGTTGGCGATGCTAGCCTTCCGCTCCCGTCCAAACTCCTGCTCCATGGTCAGCAAGGCATCGAGCAACTCGCGCGGGGCGAGTTGCGTCTCCAACGCTACGACGGCATTGATGAATCGCGGTTGCTCGGCAAAGCCTACCGGGGCGGTCGAATACAGCGAAGAGCGGCGAACCAAGCGGCCCAGCGATTCGAGACGCAAGGCCGCCGCCGCCAGAGTCGCCTCTGGTGCGCCAGCCGAGCTGGCCAGATTGCCGCCCATTCCGATGTAGGCCATGCCCATGACTCAAGGGTAGCGCGATGGGGAGGATGACCGTTGCGGGAATATTCCAGCGCGATCTTGTCCAAATAAGTGCAATGCGCAATTCCAGCGCAGGGACTTATACTAAGTCTGCATTGACCCGCGACGAGAGGAGTTCCATGGCGGATAGCTCCGACCTCAAGATTCGGAAGGCTCGGTTGGAAGCGGGCTCTCTCATGGTGCGCAAGCAATACCGCGAGGCGATTCCCTTTTTCGAGGAGGCAATTCAGCTTCTTTCAGAGCAAAACAAGCCAATTGCCATGTCCGACATGCTGTGGCGCGTCGGCCAATGCTATACCAGGATTGGTCTGCGAGACCACGCAATCGTTCGTTTGCGAGCCGCCTTGCGCATCCTGCGCGAATATTCAGGCGACGATCACCTCCCGGCCGTTCTTCTGGAACTCGGCAATGCTCTGCGCAAGGGCGATCCCGGTGAAGCCGAAGATTGTTACAAAGAGGCCGCGGAGATCTATGTCGCAAGGAAGCAGCTTGAACTCGCCGCCGCCGCGTGGGTCAATCTTGGCATCATGTATTCCGAGCAGGAGCGCTTTGAGGAATCGCTGGCGCACTATGAGAAGGCGCGCGATGTTCGGGAGCGTTCTCCGTCCGTCAAGCCTTCGCGCATCGGCGTACTGCTGAACAACATGGCGAATTGTCAACGCCGAATGGGCAATTATGATGAGGCGCACAAGTTAGCCGACCGGGCGGTCGAGTTCCTATCGCAGAACGGAGATCCCGGACCCGCCGCGGCTTATGGAACGCGCGGACTGATCTTTCTGGACTCCGGCAACGATGCCGAAGCCGTGGAGTGGCTGCAGGAGTCCTATGCCGAGCGGAAAAAGGCCTCCAGCCCCAACTTCGAGACCATCGCGGAGAACCTGGAGATGGAGATCGTTGCGTTGAAGCGGCTGGGCAGGATGGAAGAAGCGGCCCTGGCGGAGGATCGCCTCAGGTTGGCGCGCGCCGCGATGAATGAGATCCCGCAACCCTGGATCTGGTAGCATCCTCTTTGGAGATTCTCAGCATGGATGCCCTGAACAACGCGAGCCTTGGCTCCCGCCGCATTGAAGATATCGCACTCGATCTGCTCAAGTTTGTAGCCGGCACGGCCGGCGTAGGCCGCCCTGCCGCGCCCTCGACCGGCTTCAGTGGTTCGGGCACGCCCAAGCCCGAGGAACACGTGGCCCAATTGCTCGACCTCTATAGCCGCTGCCTCAAGGTCGTCAAAGGCCACGCTTCTGAACAGCAAACAGCCGCGGGAACCGAAAGAGGGACGGAGAAATAGCTGGCCACCCCATCCTGCGTGTTGCCGTTGCCGGAGCTGGCGCCTTTGGCAAGAACCACCTGCGCGTCTACCGCGAGCTTGAGACAGCCGTGCCTGACGCCGCTATGGGCGTTGCTCTGGTTGCGGCAGTTGAGCCGAACGCGGCACGTGCCGCCGAGACCGCGGACAGGTACGCGATTCCTGTCTTCGCAACCGTGGAAGAGCTTCTCGCGGCTGATCTGCGGCTCGACGCAGCCACGGTCGCCGTTCCCACCGTGCATCACCACGCCGTAGCGTCGGCGCTGCTCAATGCCGGCCTCGACCTGCTTGTCGAGAAGCCTCTGGCAGCAACCCTCGCCGAGGCCGATGACCTGATCGCGAGAGCGGACAAAGGGAAGCGCATCCTGCAACCCGGCCACCTGGAGCGCTTCAACCCGGCGGTACTGGCCGTGCAGCCGCAACTGCGCCGGCCCATGTTCTTCGAGGCGCACCGGCTCTCGGTCTTCACGCCGCGTTCGCTCGATGTGGACGTAGTGCTCGACCTGATGATTCACGATCTGGACATCGTGCTCACCTTCGCCGCTTCGCCGGTGCGCGAGGTGCGGGCCGTCGGCCTGCCGATTCTCTCGCCCAAGGTGGATATCGCCAACGTCCGCGTCGAGTTCGAGTCGGGCTGCGTGGCGAACTTCACGGCATCGCGTGTATCGACCGAACGAGTCCGCAAGCTGCGCTTCTTCGAGCCTCGCCAGTATGTTTCCATCGACTACGCCCGGCAGGATTTGCTGGTGATTCGCGTGGAGGCAGGCACGGGCAAGGCCTCGCCGGCTGATCTGATTCGCTCGCTGCCGCCGCAGGTTGCCGCAATGTTGTCGCCGGGGATTGCCGAGGGAATCGCGTCGGGAAAGATCGATCTGTCCAAGATAAGCCCGGCATTGATTGCGCAGTTTGCCGCCATGGCAAAGATCGATCCATCGGTCATCGCGCAGATTACAAATCTTGGGGAATCGAAGGCTGGCTTGAGCTTCTCCAAACCGGATGTTACGCCCGGTGAGCCATTGCGGCTTGAGATTGGTTCGTTTCTCGATTCCGTCCGCACCCGCCGTGAGCCGCGCGTTACTGCGCGCCAGGGCCGCAACGCACTGGCTCTGGCCCTGGAGATTCAGGCCTCGATGGCTGCCCACGCCAAGCGCGCCGGCCTCGAAGACTTCTTCAATCCCGGCGCTTAAGGTGTTGCTCCATGTCGTCAGTCAGCGTCTAGTAATTCAGCGCTTTGCCAATCTTGAAGAGAGCTGGGATCGACGCCGCGAGCAGGGCCGCCACGCCAACGGAATAGGCCGCAGCCTTTCCGAGGGTTACGTACCCCTCCTTGAGAGCCATTGCCACCAGCAATGTGAGTACCGGCAGATTCAAGACCACAGCCGTTGCAACACCTGGCATATAACTACGCCGCGCCAAGGTTGCCGCAAGGTGGGGAATCAGGACGTTGACTAACGCTACGACCATCGATCCGAATGCCAGGTAACTCCAGACAGTTTGCTTCCCCGACTCCGCGCTCAGCCATGTTATGGCGAAGGCCAGCGCCGTCAAGATCGACACGGCAAAACGAAAGACGCCGGGCGAAACAGGAGTGCGCCAGAAGCCGGTTCGCTTTGCCCATGCTGGAAGCCACATGGCCTCTTCCGCATTGTGAAGAGTTACGACAATCGGAAAGAGCCATACCAGATTTCGGTAACTCATTGCCGCCTCCTACTTCGTTGCTGGGGCCGCGTTTCGAGAAACAACTACGCATTGAGGTATCGATCAGCGTGGAAACACGGGGCAGTCGTCTCTCTCAAGCAACCCCCGGTGCGCGGTTGAATGCGCCGACAATGTACTTCCAGACCAGGTAGTAGCCGGCCAGCGCAGCCAGAAAGCACGGCGCGATCAGCGTGTAAGGGATCTCGCACGCATTAAACCATGTGGCGCCTTGCGCGCCCAGCCAATTGGCTGACGGGTCTGTTTTGCAACGCCCCGTCATTTTGCCGCACCGCCGGCTATCTGCCCGGTTGCCTTTTTGTACACATCCTCGTGGCTGGGAAAAAACTTGAACACAACCAGAGTGCTGGAAGCGCCGTTATCGGCCCGAGCAAAGAATACTTCCACGGGCTCGCCCGCAATGTAGAAGCGGTCGGCTGACTCCGCATGCAGGGGAACAGGCTCTTTGCCGTCCCTCTCGATGAAGAGCCGTCCATCTTGAAAGGAAATGGTCGCTCCGGCAGGATTTTTGACTCCATCTTGCAAGTAATGTCCGGCATAGCCGCTCAGAACCTCCTCGGGCACCTTCGCCTCTTTGCCATCCGAGGGCAGAATCAAATCTGCATCCTTGCTCAGGCGCGCCAGTTCGTCGTCTAACTCCAACGCTCCCGGAGCTTCAATTCTTCCCT
>JBEKOA010000159.1:0-10840 GCA_049522255.1 Occallatibacter sp. | reverse complement strand
GTTTCTTTGCTCGGCATGAAGTCCCCCTGGAAACAACTTCATGCCCGACAACCCCGCACGTAAGTAGCAACCGTGATCCGTAGCGATCCTGGTTCAGGCCAATTTCAAATGCGATTGCCCTGGACTGGGGACGCTGTTCAATCCTCTCAAGCCAGTATCTCTGCTTCCAGCAGATCGGCCATCGTCTCGCGCCGCCTGATCAGCCTTGCCTTCGCGCCCTCCACAAGTGCCTCGGCGGGGCGCAACCGGCTGTTGTAGTTCGAACTCTGCGACATCCCATAGGCACCCGCATCGAGAATCGCCACCAGGTCTCCCGGCTTCACAGGGGCCAATGAGCGGTCGTGGGCAAAGAAATCGCCCGACTCGCAGATCGGGCCGACCACGTCGACGGTGCGGGGTCTTCCCACTCGCGGCTTCACTGGCACAATCTCGTGATAAGCCTGGTAGAGTGCCGGCCGGATGAGGTCGTTCATGGCGGCGTCGGTAATCACAAAGGTCTTTTTCCCGCTGCGCTTCACCTGGAGAACGCGCGCCAAAAGTGCCCCGGCCTGCGCCACCAGAAAGCGCCCCGGCTCGATCATCAACCGGCCATCGAAGCCTTCCAATGCTTCTTCGAGCGCTGCGACATACTCGCGCACCTTGGCCGCCGCGTCAAAGCTGCCCGTGCGGTAATCGATCCCCAGGCCTCCGCCTGCATCGACGGACTTCAGAACAATGCCTTCGCGCCCAAGTTGCCGCACCAGCTTATTTACCCTCGCCATGGCCGCGCCAAAGGGTTGCGCGGAGCGAATCTGCGAGCCGATATGCACGCTGACCCCGTGCGCCTCAAGCCAGCGATTGCCGGCCACGCTCTTGTAGATTGACACCGCGCGCCGGATATCGACGCCGAATTTATGTTCGCGAAGGCCGGTAGAGATGTAGGGGTGCGTCTCGGCAAATACATCGGGATTCACGCGCAGAGCAAAGCGCGCCTTCCTTTTCAATTTAGCCGCGCGCGCCGCCAGCAGCTCCAGCTCCGCTTCGCTCTCGACGTTGAATTCGAGAATGCCGGCCGTAAGTGCTAGGTCGATCTCGGCAGCCGTCTTGCCCGCGCCAGAGAAGACGACCCGGCCCAAAGCTTCGGGCGCGGCTGCAATCACCCGCTCCAGTTCGCCGCCAGAGACAATGTCGAATCCCGCGCCGCGATCGGCAAGCAGTTTGAGAATCGCCAGCGCCGAGTTGGCTTTCATCGCATAGCAGACCAGATGGTCTCGTCTCGCCAGCGCCTGTTGAAAGAGCCCCAGCCGCTCGACAATCTGATCGGCGGAGTAGACATAAAGGGGCGTCCCGTGGCGGTTGGCGAGAGCTTCGAGTGAAACTTTGCCGCAGTGCAAGGCACTGCCTGCCTGAGGATGATGAAAGGGACGCGGCGATGAAGATATAGAAGCTGTCAAAAGAGGTCTTCCCAAAGGAGATATCCTCCCTTGAGCCTACAGCATCTCCCGAGGGAATTTGGACCAATGGAGGATTGGGAGCAATCTCCGGTCAGCCGGTCGTGCGTCCGCTGTCACGGTTACAGTGTTGCCAATTGCAAAGTTCCTGACTTCAAACCAGTCACCTCCAACGGGTAGAAGGAACTACTTGATCTGGCACTCCGGCGGCAGCACGGATGGATCCACCTGGAAACCGGCAATTTGCCTCCGGTGATTGAGGTCGTATTCGAAGAGCCAGGTTTGAGGTTGGTCGAGGGCGGCGGTGACGCCGCTCGCTTTCATAAGCAGAGTGTCGCTCGCGCCATCAAGTCTGACGTCGGCAGGATAGATGTAATCTCCGGCATTCGCAGCAACGATGTCTGCTCCATCAGAAACATATCTAACGTCGATCCGTCCTCCTGGCATTGCCGCGCCCGAAACATTGACGGTTAAGCCCTTGCTTGTTGTCATCGTGTAATCCCACGATCGAGTCGGCGGCGTAATTCCAGGGCCAAATTCCACAGGGATGCATTCCGCGTGACCGTAGCGGGTAATTACTGCTCCACTTCGAATCGGTTGCTTGCACCCAGCGAAAATCGTGAATGCGATTAGCGCGAAACAAGCAATCTTGCCATTCCTCATTCTCGGGCACCCCACGCTCAATCCGAAGGCCAGGACATGTCGGAGTTTTGACTCTCGTTGGATGATCGTCTATCCGGGACCTGTACCGCGGCCGAGGGCTTGAAAGCAGTTCCGCCAAACCGCGCCTCAGACTTCCAGCTGCCGCATCCACTCGGCCAGCAGCGCAGCCACCTTCCGCGGCTGTTCATAAGCGGCAAAATGACCGGCATCCGACAACAGGTGAAACTCACATCCTCCCGGCGCAGCGTGAAATTTCTCCATTTCCGCCGGCGTGATCCCTGAATCCTCACCACCCGCAATGGCCAGTACTGGCACAGTAGTGGTTGCAACGGTAGGCACAGAATCAGGTCGCGTGGCGAGTCCAGCCTGCACCGCCACCAAAGCCTCCGCGGTCAGTGTCATCTGTGCGCTCAATTCGGTCAGAATCTCAGGACGCCGCTCAAGGGCCGAGGCCCCAATCAGACTTTTGATCTGTGTCCGCGTCATCTCTTGCAAGGCCGCCTGGCTGCCCGCGCCTCGCGCCTTGTCGATGCTGGTGACACGCCGCGCGACATTGGCCTCCGCGTCCGACTGCGGCTTCGAACAGATAAAAGCCAGCCCCCGCATCCGCTCCGGAGCCCGTCGCCAAAGCTCCAGCAGCACATAACCGCCAATTGAGCAGCCAGCAAAGAGTGCCGTGGGCACCTTCAAATGATCCAGTAAGACCAGAAGATCAGAAGCCAACTGCGCCATGGTCAGCACCGGAGCACCCGGCACGGTGGCGAATCCACCCGCAGGCAGAGTGCCCAACTCGGATTTGCCATGCCCGCGCAGATCGGGGACGATGGCGCGCACCCCGGCCAGATCGTCAATGAGCGGCCGCCAGAACTCTCCATCGAGCGGTGTCGGATGCAGAAAGACCACAGGCAAGCCCGTGCCGGTCTCCCGATAGGCGAGTTTCACCCCATCTGATTGGTAAGTACCGTCCATATCTTACGAGGATACTTCAGGGCATCCGCACCGGCTCCTCGGGAATGCCGATCCACCCTGCCAGGTAAGCCACGAAGACCAGCCCGCCGGAGAAGAAGAACCCGACCGCTGTAAGGACGCGGACCAGAGCAACATCCCAGCCATAGGCCTGCGCCACGCCAATGCAGACCCCTGCAATCTGGCGGCCCGCAATAGGCCGGACCAGCGGCCGGCTGCCAATGTACGGCGCGACAGGAACGACCGCACCGCAGACGGAACAGAAACGCGCGCCGGACGGCAACCCAGTCCCACAGCTCTGACAAAAGACGGCCATTGTCGTTCCCTCCCTAAAGAAACTCGCATTCATCTAAGGATACGGAGTCAACGCGGTGCCGGTTCCCTTCTTCATCCCCTGAGCCAAAGCTGCCGGACAGTCAAAGGCCCTTATACGCGTTGCGCAGGCGCTTCCGGGCCGTGTCGGCGCGCGAGGTGTTCGGCCCGGCGTCAATGGCCATTTGATAGTCCTTGACCGCAATTTGGCGTTCGCCGTTCATGTCGCGGCACTCGCCTGCGGCCAGCAGCGACCTGATCTTGAGCTCCGGGCTGACGTTTTCGGTCCACGCGGCATGTTCATAGGCCTGCGCCGCCTCGCCAAAATGCCGCTGGCCGCGCAAAGCATCGCCAAGCCCAAAGTAGGCCAGTTCCAGCCGCGCCTCGGCAAAGTACCCCGCCTTAGCGCTGTTGGCAAGCAGTTCCCGATACGCCACGACAGCGCCCATCCCCTCGCCCGCATCCTTGCGCAGGTTGGCCTCTTCCAGGCAGAAGAGATAGTCGTGGGGATACTGACTCTTCAGCCCGCGCACCTCTCCGATCGCTTCCTTGTACCGCGCTTCGCGTCGCAGAAAGAGGGCAATCGTCGTGCGTGCCTCGACGCTGGTAATCACGCCGCGATTGCCGTCGTCGGTCAGCATCTCAAGGCCGCGAGTCTTCGAGCCGGTGATCCCGGCAAAGCCGATCAGCATCTTGAACGGCCAGGGCAGCGCGCCCACCACGTACTCGTAGACCCCCACCACCAGCTTCGCATCGACATAGTCCGGGTCCAGCTGCAACACGCGCACTTCGTCGTCCTTGGCCTTGGTAGCTAACCGGAATCCGGCGCCATATCCCCGCTCGACCATGGCGATATATGTGCACTTTAGACTTCGCACCCAGCCGCGTGCAAAGAGTGCATCCATGTCGTTGGGGTTGTGATCGATCCTCCAGTCGGCCTCCCTGATCGCTTCATCGGCCAGCCCAAGAATGCGGTCACGGGTCTTGGGGTCCTCCTCGGTTGCGTGACGTCCGGTCAGGAAGCCGTCGTTCGCGTAGAAGGTCGTGTCAAGTAAATCCAGCCGGTAGAGTTCCTGGAAGAGCACCGCGTCGAGCAGCATCGCCGTCGCCTGCGGATCGCCCGGATGCATCGCATGAAAGCGCTCAAAGCGCTCCACTGCGCCCGGATAGTCCAGGTTGTAGAAGTGGTCGTAGGCTTCGCGAACAAGCGGGTCGCGGTTCAGCGGATTGGTATGCACTCCAGAGGCCCAGCCAACGCCGCTAGCCAACAAAAGAAGACCCCATCCACAGGCGCGCATCCAGCTTGAGACGTTCTTCAAACTCAATTCTCCTTAGCCACTTCAGGATACGCCCCCGGAGTTTCTGTTCTCAGTAGTGTCCTAACTTGACGACGATGGGCCTGCGCGTTCAAATCGTCAAAGACAATAGCGGGGGAAAAGGAAAGATGTATGACTGACTTTCAAATTGACACGGCTGTTCTCGCTGTGGCAAAACCGTCATGGAAAAAGGTGGCGATGATAATCGTCGAGGCTGCTGACAAGCTTGGCAAGAAGTCTCCAGACACAGACGAAGACTACCAACGGGTTGCTAACCGCATCGAGGCGCTGGTTCGCGATGGCCGCTTGGAGGCACGAGGAAATACCAAAGAGTGGCGCTCTAGCGAAGTCCGTCGGCCAAATCGGGACACGACGATTATCCACTAGAATAGACACATGCCCATCCCCGACCGAATGAACCCGAGCTTCGGCCCCTCCCGCCCGCCCTTGCTCGACCCCGTTGAAGAGGCCCGCAAGCGCCTGATCGTGGCCCTCGATGTCCCCGATGCGGCCTCCGCGGCCGAGCTTGTCTGCCGGCTGGAGAACACCTGCCACTGGTTCAAAGTCGGATTGGAGCTCTTCGTCGCCGCCGGTCCGGCCGTGCTCGAGTCGCTGGTTGCGCGCGGTCACTCGGTCTTTCTTGACCTCAAGTTTCACGACATTCCCAACACCGTGGCCGGAGCCGTGCGCTCGGCAGCGACCCTTGGCGTGCGGATGATCAATGTCCACGCCGCAGGAGGCCCAGCCATGCTGGCAGCAGCAAAGGCAGCACTGGAGGGGGTCGACAGTCCGCCTGAACTGTTGGCGGTGACCATGCTTACCAGCATGGACGCCGCCCAAGTGAATGCCATTGGCCTCGACCGCTCGCCCGCCGAACAAGTTGAACTACTGGCCCGGATGGGCCTGGAGGCTGGAATTCGCGGCTTTGTCTGCTCGCCGCAAGAGGTTGCCACCCTGCGCGCGCTCACCGGCCCTGAGGGAGTGCTGGTCACCCCCGGCATTCGCCCCGCGGGCGCCGCCGTCGGCGACCAGAAGCGCATTGCCACTCCAGCGGGAGCCCTGCGCCAGGGAGCCAGTTTTCTCGTTATCGGCCGCCCCATCACCCAGGCCCCGGACCCCGCCGAGGCGGCAGAAGCGATCCTCAACGAGATGGCCGAGGCGATCGAGGTCTAAATCAATACCTGCGCCGACTCCTTTGCATGGGTGCCCCACCCTAGCCGCGTCTTTGTTGTTGCGGCTAGGGTGGGATCGGCATCGAAGCAGTAATAATGATGGCTCAAGCAGGCTCCTTGCTTTCGCTGCCCCGCTCCCCGAAACAGCCACAGCGGTGATGCATTCCAAGGCGAATCCTTTCCCGCTCCTCGGGCGTCATCCGCTCCCAACGGTCATGCATGTGCCGGCGCATACCGGAGCGATGAGACCCGTGATGGCCAAAGCTCCCGAACAGAATGCGGCAGAGAACCAGCAACCCGAGGCCCTGCCAAAAGCTAATCATCCTCCACCCGAAAAGCGGCGGCAGCAGCCAATTCCACAAATGCATCACCACTTCCCCGAAGAGAAAAACGAACAGCACGAGCGCCGGTGGGGCGAGTAAGGCAATCCAAATCTTTTTCATCTTCCTTCCCTCATTTCGTTGTAAACTCGTCGTGAATACTCTGCAATCGCTCCCGCAGAGCCAACACCGCGTAGCGCTTGCGTGAGAGCAGCGTGTTGACATTCACGCCGCTTTCAGCCGACAACTCCTTGAAGCTGCGCCCCTCCACTTCGTGAGCCACGAAGACCTCACGCTGCTCGTCGGGCAGCTCTGCAAGCGCAAACTCTAGTTCATCGAGCAGTACACTGCGAACGTAAAGCGCCTCAGGCCCGGCGTCGGACGACGGCAACAAGTCCTCTACGTTCAAGAGCTCGCCGTCCTCGTCCATCACCGCTCCGTCGCTGAAGTTCTCCGGTTTCTTCTTCCGGAAAAAGTCCGTGATGCGATTGCGCGCGACCTGAAAGAGCCAGCCGGTCAAATAGTCGATTGGCGTCAAAAGCCGATTGGCCGCCACCAATTCGTAGAAGACCTCTTGGACGAGATCTTCCACGTCGGCTTCGATCGGCACCCGCCTACGGATGAAATTACGCAGCCGCGATCCTTCTCTCGCGATGACCGCTGAGATCTTACGGTCCTGCTCGGTCGTCGCTGAGATGCTCACCGTATCTTCCATCCATTCCTGTAGACGAACGGAGGTTGCGGATATTGTAGGGATCTGACTCTTCGAGGCAATCTGGTTCCGATGCGCGAAGCTTGCAGACGAAAGAAGCCCGGCAACAGCCGGGCCTCTTTACGGATTGAATTTGAACCAGCTCTTAAAGCTTCTCGTAGAAATCGCAGACAGAACACGAGATGTAGACGCCGCCCGGAACGCCGCGTTCGCGGTCCTTTACGCGCTTGACGATGCGCGTCGGCTTGCTGCACTTGGGACAGTCGGTCGACTTCGTCGTGTCCATTACCTTCTTGCGGTCACCTGTTTTTGCGATCTTCGCCATCGGTGGGGTGTTTCTCCTTCTTCGGGTGTCTCTGCACACACGCGCAAGAGAGCTGCGCGCGGCTTCAACGTCGCGGTCTTCGACCGCCTTTCAATGCATAGGAATTGCCTGAAAGAAGCCGGACTCGCTCTGACCAGTTTACATCACTTCCGCCTAGCATCGCCTCATGGCGTCTGGCCGGCCCCGGCCGGTGCGGGCTGCGGCTTGGCCGGAGCCGGCTGAGAGGCATCGGCTGGCGGCGGCTGAACCGCACTCGGGGGTTGCGCCGGCTGCTGAGCGTCCGGTTCGCCATCGGGATTCGAGCCTGGTTGTGCGTCGGGCTTCTGCTTGGGGAACTGCACCGGCCTCATCACGCCAGTCTTCGCGTCATCGGTGGGTAGCTTTTCTCCGGGATTGCGTAAGCTCGGAGGAGCGGCAGGAGCTTGCGTATCGGGGTTGCGCTCGGCAGCATCGCCCAGTTCAATGTTCTTCGTGTGAGAAACTTCTGCCTGCAGCGGAGTGCCATCGGTCCGCATCAACCCTTCCACCTCGTTCTTGGTAAAGACAATAGGCGTCTCGCCCGTCTTCGCCACTTCCAGGCGAATCACGGCATTGCCATTGATGCGCACAAAATCCACCTCAGCGGGTGGCTGGCCATAAATCCACTCCTCGAAGGGTACTTGTCCATCGGTCTCGCGCGATTTGTGCTCCGGCGGCCCTTTGGCAAATAGCACCATGTCCGTGGTCATCCCGACCATAACCTGATGATTCAGAATGGCGTTTTTGAGCTTGTCGGGAAGGGTGTCAGTGAAGGCCTGGACGGGAGTCTTCACGTCAAATGAGATGAGTGGCGCCAGCAGAGCCTTCACCTCGGTCCCGGTCAACTCGGGAACACGTTCCTTGAAGGCCAGGGTCAGCCGCGAGCCAACCGGCTCCTTGTCGTCTCCCTGGATCACGGGGTTCATCACAGGGCCCGCGCCGATCTGGACGTGACGCAGAAACCGGTGCTTCAGGTCTGGCCCGCCATTCAGTTCGAAGACGATCTTGGAGTGGTCAAGCTTGACGTCGGTGATCACCAGGCGGTCGCCGGGCTTGGCGCAGAGCCCATCGCTGGTGATCATGTTCAGGTAGTCTTCCCCGGCGGGGTTCAGCTTGCCGTTGGCGGTCAGCGTCAGACCCCGATGCCCCCGTGGAAAGGGACGCATGGCAAAGCCCTGTTCCGCCTGCAACGTCCGGATCAGCTCCAGGCGCGTTTTGGGGTCGAGTTCGGACTTCTTGAGGGGAACATGGGTGGGCGTGATCTGTTGATAGCGACGATCCACGGTGGCAATGGGGCTCGCGCTGCCGTTCGTCACCGTACCGGTCTTCGAATCGATAGTGATGACCTGGGCTGCGGCCGTTCCCGCAACCATCAGCAGCCCAAGAGCACACCAAGCCGTCAAGCGCGAGAACCAGTTCTCGCGGGATGAAATGGGGGCCGTTTTGGGGACTGGCCGAGTTCCCTGGGGTTGAGATAGCCGGGTCATGGGTGACCTCCCGTGCGCGCGAACAGCATTCAAGCAAAAGATACCCCGTTTCGAGAAGAAAAGGCAAATCCGGCAGCAGCGGATGGCCAAACGGGAATGACCCGACTCAATCTCGAAACGAGCTCGGGGGCCCTATTCGCAGATCACCGTAAAGAACCACGGGTAGCAGACTGTTGGCCCGGCCACATATACCGGCGAGGGGCCCGGTTTTTTCGCCGCGGGATTATCTTGAAATGCCGTTCCCCAGGTTGCAGTGAAATGCCCTAGCTTGCCTGGCTCCCGGGTTCCCTGATCGCCCTCCCATACCCCGTTGAGAATGCTGTTGCCCTGGCTTGAAATCTTTCCCGTATAAACATAGGAGTAGTTGGATCTGCTGATGTCGACACGGTGCATAATTACCGACTCTGGACTGAAGCTTTCCACTGTGAATGTCCCGGTCCATCCACCATTGCCCACACCATCGTAGTGTCCGTTGTTCCATGTCAGAGTCATGCACGAATAATCGGGATCGCAAAGCCGCATCAGGGATGGGGGGCTCTGGGAAGATTTTCCAATCGTCGCATACCAGTTGCCGGTCATGTTGTTCCAATGCCCCGGCCAAGTCGAGGTGAACTCCCCTCCAACACGATTCCCATTGCGAGTTCCTTTGTAGACTGCCGTCAATCCCGCCGAGGGTCCGGTCGAATCCGCGCGGCGTATAACAACCATGCCGGCGTCAAAGTGCTCCACACTCAGGTTGGCCACCTCGCCCGATGGCCACTGGCCATTGCCTTGCGTACCAAGGAACGTCCAGGTCGCACAATTGTTGGTCCCTTCGCACTCAGTCATGGTGACTGGAGCGCCGGAATGCGTCTTTGTCGTTGCTTGCGCGGCAGGCGATTCAGCCAGGACTTCGGATTGCGTCTCAGGCGCCTGTTGGGAAGGATGCGCTGTAAGTTGAGCAACTCTTCGCTTGGCTATCGGAGCGTACACCCCGTCCGGGTACTTATCGAGATAGGCCCTGTAGTCTTCGGCGTCCTTACTGTCCTTGACGCTATCCCAGAGCGATGTCTCCTCGCGCGTTTGCGACCGCAGCAGTGGGGTGGCTGCGACAAATGCCAGGGTGGCCAAAATCAGCAGGCAGCGAATGAAGCGATGGGGATGGCTCACTCTTACGCTCCTCCAATTCGAAATCTCTGCTCCGAATCAAACAGAGAAAGAGCGAAAAGTCAAGGAGAGAGCCGCGCGCAGTTCTGGCTCATCAGTGCACTAAAGAAAGAGAATCTGATGGTCTTAGCCCCGAGATACTCTCTCTTTGAATCTGACCATCGACGCAAATCCAAACGGCCGGCCACCTGATAAACTTCACCTTCAGAGACCTGATCCCAATGCCCATTCGATGGATGACGGAAGAAGACGCGCGCACTTTCCTCGCAGCCGGAACCGAGGGTCGATTGGCTACTTGCGACAAAGCCGGGCAGCCGTACATTACTCCGCTCAACTATGTCGTGCACGACAACAAGATCTACTTTCACTCAAAACTGACCGGCCGAAAGCTCGACAATCTTGCCGAAAACCGCCGTGTCTGCTTTGAAGTAAGCCAGGCGACCAAGATGACAATCTCAGAAGATCGCCCCTGCTCCTGCGCCACACGCTATCAATCCGTACTGGCCTTTGGCATGGCGCGCGTGGTTGCCGATCCCAGCGAAAGGGCCGCCTTGCTCAATCTGCTGGTCGAGCGGCACGCGGCAGGCAAGCCCTTCCAGCCGGTCGACGAGCAAAAGGCCGCAACCTGCGCTGTTGTGGAGATTGTCATCGATGAGATCAGCGGTAAGAGGAACGTCGACCCGGAGCAAGCCTGAAGCTGATTGCACGAATGAGTTTTGAAGGGCACGGCTTCAGAGCCTGCCCTGAGCGCGGCCGAAGGATGCCGCAAAAAGTCAATGGAATTGTGGGCTTTATCGAATGCTGCATTAGCAATGTCCGCATAAGCGCGCCAGAGGCGCAGAGTTGATTAACCCCGCGCTTCAGCGCTTTCAATTACCCACAAGTGTCCGTGGTCATGGCCGGTGTTGACGGAGCAGATTCGGCCTCAATCAAGGTACTTTGCAGGGCGGCTTGTCGGGCTGTGAACTGCCGT
>JBEKOA010000158.1:0-10888 GCA_049522255.1 Occallatibacter sp. | reverse complement strand
TCTTCAGCTTGGGCGACCGGCATCTGCAGGCCAACCGCCAGGTCGTTGGTAAAGTGCTGCCCGCCTATTGGAACGGAAGCAGTATGCGCGACCGCGCCCTCGAAAAATACGACCATATCGCTGGAGTGGGCGCCGATGTCGAGCAGGCAGACGCCCAGTTCCCGCTCGTCGGCAGAGAGCGTGGCCTCGGCCGATGCAATCGACTCAAGCACTGCCTCGGTGACCTCAAGTCCGGCGCGGTTGGCGCAGGTGACTGTGCTTTGTAGCGCGCTGCCGGAGCAGGTGGCAATGTGAAGATCCACCTCAAGCTTTTTGCCCACCATGCCCACCGGGTCGAAGATACCTGGCTGGTCATCGAGGATGAACTGGCGGCGCAGCAGGTGCAGAATCTCGCGGTCTGGGGATCTCTCGACAGCCCTCGCTCGCTCGACGGCACTGCGCACGTCTTCCTTGTCGATCTCGCGCATGCGGCCACCCAGCTCGATGCCGCCGTTGGTGTTGAGACCGCGGATGTGCGGACCGCCCACGCCTACGACGCATTGATCGATGTTGGCGCGCGCCACGCGCTCGGCCTGCTCGTTGGCCGCCTTTACCGCTTTAGCCGCCGGTGCAAGATCGGAGATCAGCCCTTTGCGCATTCCCGCCGATTCAACAATGCCATGCCCGCAATAGCGCAGGGCGCCTTCATTCTGCTCCGCCGCCAAGACACGGGTCCACGCGCTGCCGATGTCCAGCACTACAATCAGGTTTTCAAGATTCTGGCTCATCGCGCTCACTGGCCCAGGCCGGAAGAGACGGCCGGATGGATGGTTGGGGCGGTCTTCTGCTTGTTTGAGTTGAGCGCGGCGCGTTTGGCCTCCGCGCGCTTCTTGCTATCCCTGGCCGCCTTGGCCTTGGCTGCGGCGGCTTTCAGGGCCTTCGCTTTCTTCTGTGCCGCGCTGCTCTTCGGGCTGGTTGAAGCCTTCGCTCCCAATTTATCTCCCGGCTTCGCAGGCTTCAAATTGGCAGCGGTTTGGGAACTCTCGGGGGAAGGATTCGCGCCTGCGGTTCCGTTTTCGGCGCTTGCCTGCCCGTTGTCCTGGACCGGACCGTCCGATGGCTTGCCGTCGCCGGCTGCTGTCTGCTCGCTGGCAGCGGCTTGCGCTACGTCGGTTCCAGAGGCCATATCGAGCACGACCTTCTGGTCATAGCGCAAATCCACACCAACCAGCTTGGGATACTGCTGCCGCCACTCGGCGATGTGCGCCTTGAAGCGCTGATAGCGCTCGATGAATCGATCGTCTCCAAAGTGAACCAGAACATCGCCGCCCTGCTCGGGGATCAGCACCTGCGCATCTTCGGTATCGGTCAGGTCGATCTCCGAGATCTGCTCGGAGACATGCTGGCTGTTTGAGTCCAGTTCGGCCAACAGCCGCTGGTAGACCGCCATCCGCGCCTTGCGCTCGGCGAGAGGATCGCTGGCGGCAATGCCCGTCACCACGGGAAACGAGTAGTGGTGCTGGGCCATCATGGCCGCCGGCATGGTGAGCAGAACGCCGTTTGCATCGACCAGGCCGATCTGCTGCCCTTGCCGCACAAAAGCTATCGGCTGCCGCTCCACCACCGCGACGCGAATCTGGTCCGGAAGCAGGCGCATCACTGTCGCTCTTTCAATCCAGGGAATCTCTTCCAGTTGCTTGCGCCGCTCGCCGAGCGGGACAAAGAAGATATTGCGCCCGATGTCTTCGCCAAAGACCGGCAGCATCTCGGCGCGGCTAACCTCGGTAAGTCCGGTGGACTGGATATCGCTTGCCCCGGCGATGCGGAAGCGCGAATCGCGGCTGAGAAAGGTCTTGAGGAGGTAGGCTGAGGCGCCAACCCCGCCCAGCACAATCAGCATGGCCAGCAACAGTAGGACGCGCCCTGCTGTGCTCGCGGGACGCCACCAGGGATTGCGCGGCCGGTCCTGACGCGAACCCCCAAAACGCTCTCCACCGAAGCGCGGGGGATCATCGTCCTCCGGGTCTGTCATGTCCAGCGGCATGCCGGGCAGCGAGCGACCCTTTGGGGGCACACCCTGCTGCATGCGCCGGAGGCGAGGTTCCGCGGGCGCTTCATCTTCCCACACCGGGGGACGATTTCTGTTGATGTTCTCGATGGTCACGCCCGAGCAAGGTCGTGAGAGTCGCCAGCTTTCACTATAGCCCGATCTCCGCAGGCTTTTTTCCGCAGGGGAGCGGGAGGTACCAGCAGGGTTACGGGCTGCTGTGTTTGCAGTTAGGCTTTGCGCCCGATTTGCCAGTAAGGCTCGTCACGACCACTGCAAGGTGTGTACGGAGTCCGCGGGCAAATCAATTTCGAGAGCCTGCGAGCCGAGCAGTAACTGAACCCGCTTCTCCGGTCCCCGGTTGGCTAACACAGCGATAAAGCTGCCATCGGGATTGCGGAAACCGGCGTGCGATATGGGATTCCCCATTCCCTGAGCCGCGCACTCGCCGATCCCATTCGTCTCGAATACCTTTGCTCCCCGGCGCACCTGTTTGGAGTAGTGCGCGAAGGCCCAGTATTGGCCGCTGCGCGTGATCTTCCTGGTCGCGTTGTCGACCGTGACAACTCCGCCACAGGAGAAGGGGCCGATGTTAGGCTTGCCCTTCTCGTCGAGAGCCACATTCCATGCGGTGATTGACCGCGCCCAGTTGTTCAGAATGCCGTTGTAGGTGTCGGCCCACTTGGTGAAATCCGTCTGATAGTCGGCGGCGGTAAGGTCCGGTCCGCCCTCGGTCCAGTAGGCGTTCTTCTGTGGGAAGGCCTCATGGACGCGAGTCATGGCCGAAGGCTCGCCGACATAACCATGCCATGCGATGCCGTCGATGTATTCGGCTGCGCCGGCTGCGCTCAGTTCGTCGATAGCCCGGCCCCATAGATTGTAATTGTGGTCAAGCACCCAGATCTTCGTCGGGCTGCCGGCCTTGCGCAGGGCGGGACCGAGAAACCTCTCTACAAACTCGATCTCGTGCTCCTGCGCCCACAGGCAGGCGGGCATGTTGCCGTCCTGCTCGGCGTCTGTCTCGTTCTGCACGGTGACCGCATCGATGGGGACGCCTTCGGCCTTGTAGCCATCGAGGAATCTGAGAAAGTAGCGGGAGTAAGGCTCGAAGCTGTGCCTGCGCATCGCCCCGCCCAGCATGGAGCCATTCGCCTTCATCCATCCCGGCGGGCTCCACGGCGATGAGAAAAGAAAGAGTTCCGGATTCACCTTGCGGGCCTCGCGCAGGATGGGCAGGATATAGGCCTGGTCGTGGTCGATGGAGAATTTCTTCAGCTCGGGATCGGGCTCGGCGCTCTCGTCGAAACTGTAGACGCTGCGCGAATAATCACTGGAACCGATGCAGGTGCGGCATACGTTGAGCGCCATCTCGCCCGGCGCGAAGAGCTCGTGCATGATCTCCGAGCGCGGGGCATCGGGAATCTGGCTCAATACATAGCAGGACGCATCGGTAAGCGCGGCCCCGAAGCCGAGAATCTGCTGCCGGGTTGTGCCAGGATCAAGCGCAATCGCATCGGCCGCAACCTCGCCGGCGGGCTTCCAGGCCAGCGGTTCGCCCTGCGCATAGCGCCGGTCGCGATACGTCGCCCACACTTGCACGGGACTGAATGAACCAGCGGCCTGTGCCAGGGCCGGAATGCGATGAGAGACGGCCAATGCAGCCGCCGTTGCCGAGGCTGACTTCAAGAACTTTCTGCGTGAACTAAGCGCCATACGGACTCCAATGATTGTGGGCCAAATCATAGCAGCGAGACCGTATGGACGTCTAAGAGCTTATCCGTGAATTGCCCATTCGAGTAGCGCCGCTCTCTAGAGCGGCTGTACTGTCGGCGTCCACGCCGCCAGGGTTCGCGCGCTGGCCAGGAGGCCCACAAGACAGCCAGCCTGGAGGCCGGCGCTGCTTGTATACGGATAAGCCCTAACCGCACTCCAGCGCTGCCTCGATCGCAGCCAGGATCTGCGGTGCCAACTGGCTGACGCTACCCGCGCCGAGGGTCATGATCAAATCGCCTTCGCGGGCCTGGGCTACGACGGCTGCAACGGCGGCTGGAAAGTCCGTGACGAATTGAACCTGCGGGCCTTCGATCTTCGCGGCCAGGCGCTCGGCCGTCACGCCTGGGATCGGCTCTTCGCTGGCGGCATAGATGGGCAGAACAACAACCGAATCCGCATCGACGAATGCGCCGGTGAACTGGTCCATAAGATCGAGGGTGCGCGTGTACCGGTGGGGTTGGAAGACAACGTGAATGTGCCGATGCCCGCACTCGCGCGCCGCGGCCAGCGTGGCGCGAATCTCGGTTGGATGGTGGCCGTAGTCGTCAACGACGGTGACGCCACGCACCTTGCCGCGCAACTGAAAGCGCCGGTCCACACCGCGGAAATGGCTCAGGCCCTCTGCGATTTTTTCCGCTGAGATGCCGAGCCGGTGGGCGATGGCTACCGCGGCTGTCGCGTTGAGAATGTTATGGCGGCCGGGAACATTCAGTTCAAACGGGCCGAGCGGGCCTGCGGCAGTGACGACCTGGAAGCGGGCGAAACTTCCCTGCCCTGCGGCGAAGGCGTCTTTTTTTGCCTCGACGAACTCAAGCCGGTAGTCAGCCTCGGGCGCGACTCCATAGGTGAAGACGCGGCGCTGGGCGCGAGGCAGAATCGCGGCCAGCAGCGGATTGTCGATGCAAGCCGTCACCGCGCCGTAAAACGGCAGCTTGTCGATGAAGGTAAGAAAGGCCTGCTCGACATCGGCCATGTCGCGGTAGCAGTCCATGTGCTCCCGATCGAGATTGGTGACCACGGCAAGGATGGGCGAGAGCTTGAGGAAGGAGCGGTCGCTCTCATCGGCCTCAGCGACCAGATACTGCGAACTTCCCAGCTTGGCGTTGGAGCCAAGCGCATCGACGCGGCCTCCCACAACCACAGTGGGGTCGAGGCCACCGGCGGCGAGAACGCTCGCTACCATTGATGTCGTTGTGGTCTTTCCATGCATGCCTGCGACGGCGATGCCATATTTGAGGCGCATCAACTCGGCAAGCATTTCGGCGCGCTGGATGACAGGAATCTTGCGGACACGGGCCTCGACGACTTCGGGATTGTCTTTGGAAACCGCAGAACTGGTAACGACGACGGTGGACCCAGCGATGTTGGCGGCGTCGTGGCCTTCAAAGACCATTGCGCCCATCTGGGCGAGGCGGTCGGTGACCGGCCCGCGGCGCAGATCGGAGCCCGAGACCTTGAAACCGAGGTTCAGCAGGATCTCGGCGATGCCGCTCATGCCGATTCCGCCGATGCCGATGAAGTGCGCGTGCTGTGAGGTGGCAAACATGGAGGTTGAAACTCAACTTTAACACCACCTGCGGTGGGGCAGCCGCTCGCTATCCGCTCGCATGGGGTTCGTGGTATCCCACCCATTCCGCGGTAAAGCTGCGGAATGGGGTACCCGGCATTGTGACAGTTTTGAAAGTGTCACAATGAGGATTCGCCCGAATCCAACTGTCGCCTAAACTTGTCCAATCGAGGTGACCCTTGCAAAAACGGATAGTAATGGCATGGCTAAGCGGAATGGCGCTGGTGGGAACCTGTTGGGCCGGGCCGCGCAGTCTTCGCGATGAAATCAAAGATATGCCGCCTGAATTGAGGTTTTCAGTGGCGATGTTCGACCACGGCAAGCTCAGCACGGCACCAATTGGGTCTCCGAAAGATGGCTGGGGGGCCGCGGAGATTCCCGATGCGGTGGGGCATTCGTGGTCCTATGAGGGCATGCTCTCTCCGGATGGAACGCTCGCCGCGTTTCCATATTGGGAGGTGAACCCATGTCCGTCGTGGAAGACGTGCGACGTGGAGGCTAATAGACGCTTCTTCCTGGCGATTGTACCTGTCAACGGGACCGGCGCCCGCAAGTACCCGCAAATCGTTCTGCCCTCCGAGATGTGCTGGACCCGCGACAACTCGAAGCTTGCGATGGTTGCGCAGTCGGACAAGAACCCTCAACGGCAGTTGGTAGTTCTTCATCTGGACACTGGCATAACAGACCGCGTCGCCGATGGAGAAGCTGTCGCGGTGACACCGCAGTGCTGGTCGCCAGATGGAAGACATCTGGTGTATTTCGCTGGTGACAAAAGCTTAGCCGGGCCTGGAGCTATTCGTATCTTGGATACCGCGACGCAGGTGTCCCGCGACCTGCTTCATGGAGGCCCGGATTGCAGGGAAAATATTCTGTGCGCGAACCCTTACCCGACGTGGTCTCCGGATGGAGAGTGGATTGCATACCTCCAAAATAAGACATATTGGGTGATAGACCCCTCGGGACAGGAGAAAAGGAGATTGTTCCGCCGTTCCAGCGCACTTTCTCCGCTGCAGTGGTCACCTGACATGCGCTATGCGCTGTATGCGGACTGTTGTGCGTTTCGGGACACCTTTCGCTGCATGTGCGAGATCGGGCGCATCCGCGTGCGGCGTCTGGCGGACAACTCAGAAATTGAAGTTTCCGGGGATGGATTTCAGGACATGTTCATACCCCGTTGGACGTGGATTCAAAAGACGCGTTCAAAATGATCTGTGTCGCTTGGGCCAAGAACGATGGGAGCCTACGACTCAACCCAGTTTATCGAAAAAGTTGCGGCGTTTATTTTTCCTTGCGAGCGCAACCTTTCGCTCCATTCCCTGTTGAATCAGTACATAACCGGCACGCCACAGAGGCAGAAACAGACAAGCCTCAAGCGGAGAGAAGCCGGGCCGGAGTTTGAGTCCGATGCCGGCAGGGACGGAGGAGTTATGGGCAGCATGAAGAGTTGGATGCTTGGAGCAGCAATGGTGGTTGCCGGATTGGGTGCAAGTGCAACAACGGCCCAGGCGGCCGAGTTTGGAATAACCGTCCGTGGGCCGGTGGCCCCAGTGGCTTATGTTGCACCCTGCCCCGGACCGGGGTACTTCTGGGTTGGCGGTTACCGTGCGCGTGGCTATTGGTATCCGGGGCGCTGGGAGTTCCGTGGTCGCGGCCCGATTGCGCGCTTCGACGGCAGACGGGACTTTGACCGGCACTTCGATCGAGACCACTTCCGCCGGTAGCGAGGCCTTGGTAGTCGAGGGTGTTTCGTTGCGGCCTCTCCAGGTTGGAGAGGCCGCGGTGTCTTAAAAGCACTCATGGTATTTGCGGTGCGAGCTTCGTCGTATCCCACCCATTCGCCATAAAGAAGGCGAATGGATGGGGCACCCGAGGCTTTATGTTGTTTGAAAATCGCCTAACTGGCAATCAGCGTTGGACGTGCGCGATGCGCCAGCAATGGCAGCACCTGGGCCCGAGCCGCATCGACTGTGAGACCGTATTTGGCGCGCAGATCGTCAACCTTGCCGTGCTCGATAAACTGGTCGGGCCAACCGATGCGGACCACCGGAACTGCGCTGCCCAGCTCTTGAAGGGATTCAAGAACAGCGGAGCCAAAGCCGCCCATCTTCACGTGATCTTCAAAGGTCACAAAAGCGGCCACGTGGCCGGCGTATTTGGCAAGCATCTCACGGTCGAGCGGCTTGATGAAGCGCGGATTGATGACCGCTGCTGAGAAGCCTTCGTTCTCGAGACGAGCGGCCAATTCTTTCGCCTGTGCGGTCATTGGCCCGAGGCCGAGGATCGCCACATCGAAGCCGTCCTTGATGACCTCCGCCTTGCCGACGGGCAGGATCTGCGGCTCGGTCTTGCGCACCACTCCGGCCACCGCACCGCGCGGGTAGCGAATCGCACTGGGGCCTGGAAGCTGAACCGCTGTGGCCATCATGTCGGCCAGTTCGTCTTCGTCCTTGGGCGCCATCAAGACCATCTCGGGGACGCCGCGAAGGTAGGCAATGTCAAAGAGGCCGTGATGCGTTGGTCCGTCGTCGCCCGAGAGGCCGGCGCGGTCCATGCAGAAGAGCACCGGCAGCTTTTGCAACGCCACGTCGTGGACAATCGGATCGAAGGCGCGCTGCAAAAACGTCGAATAGATGGCGCAGACCGGACGGAAGCCGCGCGTCGCCATTCCGGCGGCAAAGACGACGGCGTGCTCCTCGGCGATGCCCACGTCGAAGTATCTCTTTGGATGGTGTGGCCGGAAGAGATCGAGGCCCGTGCCGTTGGGCATCGCGGCGGTGATGGCCACGATGCGTTCATCCTTGTCGGCCAGGGCTACGAGAGTATTGGCGAAGACCTCGGCGTATGTAAGCTGCCCGACGATCTTGGTCTCGCCGGTGTCGGCGTTGTAAGGCCCGAGGCCGTGGAACTTCTTCTGCCCGTCGAGCGCCGGCTGATAGCCGCGGCCCTTTTGCGTGAGCACATGAAGCAGCACGGGGCGGTTTTCGGCCTTGAGGAACTTGAAGCTCTCGACCAAGAGAGGGATGTTGTGGCCGTCGATGGGGCCAAAGTACTGCAAGCCGAACTCCTCAAAAAGAATCGAAGGCCACAACATGCTTTTGGCAGCCTCTTCGGCGCGCCGCGCCACTTCAGCCGCGGTCTTGCCGCCCAGCCGCTGGATGATGCGGTGGGCAGAGTCGTGCAGGCTCTTGTAGTGCTCGTTGGTGACAATCTTGTGAAAATATCGCGCGATGGCGCCCACGTTGCGGTCGATCGACCACTCGTTGTCGTTGAGCACGACGATCATCCGCCTGGTCTGTTCGGCGATGTTGTTCAGAGCCTCGAAGGTGATGCCATTGGTAAAGGCTGCATCACCGGCGACGGCAATCACGTGCTCTTTGCCGTCGGCCAGATCGCGCGCCACGGCCATTCCAAGCGCCGCGGAGAGAGCCGTGCCGGCGTGACCCGCCCCGTAACAGTCGTGTTCGCTCTCGGTGCGCAGCATGAATCCGTTCAACCCGCCCGGCTGACGAATGGTCTGAAATCGGTCTACCCGGCCCGTGAGGAGCTTATGAATGTACGCCTGGTGGCTTACGTCAAAGAGCAGTTTGTCTTCGGGAGTATTGAAGACGGTGTGCAGCGCCAAGGTCAATTCGACGACGCCCAGGTTGGGGCCGAGGTGGCCGCCGGTCTTCGAGAGCGTTTGAATGAGGAACTCGCGGATCTCCACGGCCAACGCCATCATCTGCATGAAGTTCAGCAGCTTCAGATCGGCGGGCGAGTGGATGGATTCGAGCAGTGTCCCCATGATCATCCTTCTCCCGGAAGAGGCGGGTAGCGAAGCAATGAACCCCTTCAGGCCGGGGCCGTCGAATCCAGCTTTGCTAACTGTTAGTATACCAACCCGGTGAATTCTGCCGCTTAACCGTTAGACGACTTGAATGGCCGAGTGTGCACAACAAATCGGGATTCCTCGGATGATTTCTCAGGCGGGATATGCGGGCGCATTTGGGCTGGCCAAGACGATTCAGGCGAGGCAAATAAAGGAAAAGACAAGAGCTGAGTGTCCCTCGCAGCCGTCCGTTGTAGGATGGGCTTAATAGACCTTTGTTTGCATCGGGAGGGCTTTGAACGTGGCTGGAAGCTGGAGAATTTTCGTTTGTGCGGCGGTGTTGGCTGGAGCGGTGGCTGCGCCTTCCGCAAGTTTTGGGCAGTTGACGATTCAGGATCCTAACGCGCAGGCCGCGCCCAATCCGCTGACCGATACAACGGTCAAGCCGGGCAAGGTCCTGCTCTATGATCTGGAAGCGCGCTTTGCCAAGGACGTGCTCGAACGGGGCGGAGCGGGCTTTGCCGATTGGTTTGCCGAGGACGGCGTGGCTCTCGGAAATGCCGCGGCGCCGCTCGTCGGCAAGGTGGCAGTTGCCAAGTCCGCCAACTGGGATCCCAAGGTCTATCAACTCACCTGGACCCCGACCGACGCGCTGATGGGGCCGTCTGGAGACATGGGCTACACCTGGGGCCATTTCGAAGGCCACAGCAAGGATGCGAACGGAAATCCCGTGACGACCACCGGGCGGTATATGACCATCTGGCGCAAAGGCGCGGACGGGCAGTGGAAGGTCGTTCTGGATGCCGGCGCCAATGAACCAGTAGCCGCCGGCGACTGCTGCAAGATGCCAGGCCACTAAGCCCCTGCCACCTGCGGTGGGGCCAGGCACCTGCGGTGCGGCCAACTGCTCGCTGTCCGCTCGCTTGAGGTTTGTGGTTTCCCACCCTTTCCGCAGAAAGAAGCGGAAAGGATGGGGCACCCGGCGATTCCTGCGCAAGCCGATGGAGACCTAGAGGCCTTTTTTGAGGTAAAGGTGCGACAAGGATCGTGGCGCCTGGCCGAAAGAAGGAGATTACGGACAAATGAGTAAGGAATTGACCAACTACTTTCTCTCCGTCGGTTTGATTGTAACGGGGACTTTTTTCTGTATAGGCACTTACTTCTTGCAATGGGGAAGTAGGCGAAAGTTTACTTCGTTCCCGGCGCTCGTCGGCTTCGTATTTGTTGGGTATTTCGGTCATCTAACAACCTGGTATTTGGCAGGGTTTGCTTTCATGGTCTGTCTGCTGTTTTTTTTGATCCTAATGGACGTCTCTAATATTATGTTTTTGCAAATGCTATTTCGATTCTATCCAAACTTACGGGGGCGAGCCAAAGGAGGCGGGTTTGGTGCGGTTGGCGATGATTATGATTTTGAACATGGAATTGTCGGAATGGTCTTATTGCTACCCATTTCGATTATCCTCTATTTGTTGATTCGCAATTGGGCCCGCGGGCCTTTTTCTGAACTCCTCTACGGTAGCGTCACCATCTGTGCTTTAGCTTTGCTTGTTCGCAAATTGGGAATGTCGATGGATACGATAATTAAAAGAATAGGGGTATTTACTTGACGCCACCAACCCCAAGATGTAGTGTTTGGATCCATGGACGAGGATTATCCGAGGACGTTACTGGAGTTGGAGCGGCGCTTTTCGACCGAGGAGGCCTGTGTTGA
>JBEKOA010000157.1:0-10908 GCA_049522255.1 Occallatibacter sp. | reverse complement strand
GATGGCGTGTGCAGCGGCATGGATCGAGTGCGTCATTCCAAGCTGCCGTTTTCTTTCCTACGCCATGCGGGACTCTTTTTTTGACCCATCGTGTCACTCTATTATGCGAGACTCAGTAAGCCTCAATCCCGCGTCACTTGACTAGCATCTTGCGGATCGATTTCAACTCAGCCCTACGTTTTTGTGTCATTGCGGGATAAGACAAATTTAGGCCTTTCAGCGCATCAAGGACAATCTGAGAGACGATCAAGCGAGCGTCGTCCTTATCGTCGGTGGGGACAACATACCAGGGAGCGTGATGCGTGCTGATTGCGCTCATGCAATCCTCGTAAGCCTTCACGTAGTCCTTCCAGAACTTCCTCTCGTGAATGTCTGCCAGACTCAACTTCCAGTTCTTTTCTTGATCGTCGATACGCTCGAGAAACCGCTTCCGCTGCTCATCCTTCGAGATGTGCAGGAATACCTTGACGACGCGCGTGTTGTTTCGATCGAGGTGCCTTTCGAAGTCCACGATGGAGCGATACCGATCCTCCCATTTCGACTTGTCGTCCTGTAGCTGTGCTGCGAGTCCTTCGTTGCGCAATTGTTCTGGATGGACGCGAACGACCAGCACCTCCTCGTAGTAAGACCGGTTGAATATGCCGATGCGTCCGCGCTCGGGAAGACGGCATGTGGTGCGCCATAAAAAATCATGCTTCAGCTCCTCCGCGCTCGGTTGCTTGAAGCTGTGGCCACAGCTGTCCTAAGCGCCTTTGGCACCTGGTGGTTCTGGAATTGGCCGGAAGAGCATCATGTGAACAGTTTTCTGAAGACAGTCGAGTCCGGCGACCTCACCAAGGCCTACGGTCTGTGGAACGAGGATCCAGCATGGCAGCAACATCAGGAACGCTACTAGGCTTATGGCTTTGAGCGCTTCCAGCAGGGCTGGGGAAGCAGCAGTCCATGGGGACATATCCGCAGTCATGAATTCGTCCTGTCGAGGTCGTGGGGAAACGGCGTCATCACTGGAGTGGACATCAACGGCGACAAAACGCCCGTATTCCTGTGGGTAGATCGCAAGACCAAATCGATTAGCTTCTCCCCCGTAGAGCTCTTCCGGCCCATATGGGACACTCAATGGGATATCCGGGCTCATTGAAGCCCGAGCAAAGTCGAAGAGGCACCCTAATAATATCCCCATAGCGGTTGAGCCTCGCACGTGGTCTTTATAATCGACGTGTTCACGTCTCAAAGCTCTTTCCCGCGCAGAAACGCGAGAATGGACTCTGTCGATGGAGAAAGATAGTACGTCTGGATTTGATGTTGCCGCCTATCTGGCGAATGCCGGGACGGGGCGGCGAATCGTTCAATTGAGCAGGGATGGGAAGTTTTTTTCTCAGGGAGACCCGGCCGATTGCGTCTTTTACCTGCACAAGGGGCGCGTGAAAATCACTGTTGTTTCCGCAGCCGGAAAGGAAGCCACGATCCGGTTGGTTGCTGCCGAGAGTTTTTTCGGTGAAAAGGCAATGGAGTCCACGCAAGGAAACCGCGTAACGACGGCGACTGCGATCACCGCCTGCACTGCGCTCAGGATAGCGCGACAGGAGTTTCGCCGGGTCATGCATGAGGAACGTCAGTTCTCAGATCTGTTTTCATCGTTTCTGCTGGAATGCAGTTTGCGGACCCAGTCCGATCTGGTCGATCAACTTTTCAATTCCGCAGAGAGGCGATTGGCCCGCCTGCTCTTGCTCTTGGCAGAGATGGTTCAGTCAGAGGGTGATGTCACGCTGATTCCGCCGATCTCACAAGAGGCGCTGGCGAGCATGATCGGCAGTACCCGGCCCCGCATCAACCTTTTCATGAACCGCTTTCGCAAGCTGGGTTTTGTTGATTACGACGACCGCATCAGGGTTCATAAGTCCTTGCTGCAGGTGTTTTTGCGCGATTAATCGGTGGACGTTAAAGAAGCCGCTTCTAAAAACCATCTGCATAGCGAAGAAGAGGCCGCCGAGCCGATCCTTAGCGGCCTCCTCTTGCGGTTCATCTAGCCGTTCTGATTGTCTTCATCGGGATGTATCGTTCGATAACTCGAATTGCCTTTGGACCAGACCAGCATCAAGAGATCCTTTCCATCCTTGTTCTGATGTACTGCACTGGCGAATTGGTTGGCGGAGTCGGCGGGTTTGCGGTCGACCTCCAGGATGACATCTCCCGGCTGGATACCCGCATCATCGGCGGGACTTCCCGAGCGAACATTCTGGACCAGGACGCCATGCACCTGCTCAGGTACATTGAACTGCTGCCGCGCTTCCGAGGTAAGATTGGCCACCTCAAGGCCGATCTTCCCATTGGGTTGACCATCCTCTCCGCCATTTTCAGCAACCTCGGTGTTGCCATGAAACTGGCCCACAGTGAGGCTCAATGTCGCTGGCTTGCCGTCGCGTAGAACTCCCAGAGTGATCCTGGTTCCCGGGGCCATTTCGCTTACAGCCACCTGGAGGGCGCTTCCGTTGACGATCTTCTGCCCGTCGAGCTGCGCGATCACATCGCCAGTCTTCAGGCCGCCGCGACTTGCTGGGGAGTCAGGGGTCACCTGGGATACGATGGCCCCGGAAGCATCCTGCAGATTGAAGAAGTGTGCGTTGTCCGGCGTTACGTCATTCATCCCGATACCAAGGTAGCCGTGCTCAACCTTGCCGCTTTTGATGAGTTGCTCGGTCGTCGCGCGCACAATCTGGGAGGGAATCGCGAATCCTGCCCCGGCAAACGAGCCGCTATTCGAAATGATAAAGGTGTTGATGCCAACCAGCTCGCCATGAGAATTGACCAGCGGGCCGCCGGAGTTGCCGGGATTAATGGCGGCATCGGTCTGGATGTAGCCCCCGGGCTTGCGAGCGTCATCCGAATAAGGATTTGGGCGGTCAACCGCGCTTACGATGCCGCGCGTCACTGAAAACTGGAAGTAGCCGAAGGGACTGCCGAAGGCAAGGACTGTCTGCCCCGGTTCCAGCTTGGTGGAATCCCCCCAGGCAATGGTGGGAAGGTCAGATGCATTCACCTTGAGTACGGCAAGGTCGGTCAGCTTGTCGACACCGACGACCTTCGCATTCAGAATGCGGCGATCATTCAGCGTAACCTTGATCTGCGTTGCGCCGTCCACAACGTGATTGTTGGTCACAATGTATCCGTCTGGAGAGATGATGATGCCACTTCCCACTCCGTGTTGAATCTGAGGCTGGGTCGGCTGCTGGAACATGGGTCCGAAAAACTGTTGCAGTCCGGGAGGAAGACCCTGTATCTGGCCTTCAGCAGTGGGAAACTCACTGGAACTCTTCGAAGTAACAGCAACATTTACGACCGCCGGGGTGACTCGCGAGGCAACCGCTTCCATGGCGTGATCGAGTGCTGTGAGGGGCGCAATGCTGTTGTCGTCCATCTTCGTTGTGGCGGCATGGGCACTGTGAATGCCGGCGAACGCAATCGCGCCCAGCGCAAAGACGACTACGAAAGCAGCGGCAGCGCCAAATTGTTTTACGGCTGCAACTAATTGATTAGTTTTTGGGGACATGGCGACTCCTTTTTGGGTTGAATTTGCGGTTAGATTTGAACGATTAGCCAGCCGTTTGCAACGGCAATGGCGGCATACGAAGAGCGGTGATCCGCGGCGAAGGTGATTGTCAAGCGCGGAGGGGGAGCATTGACTTCCCACTCCGTCAGCACAATGAACTCAGGCGGAACAGGTGTGGGCTGATTCTGCCGTGCAAAGTGCATCGATGCGGTTCCCCTTCGGTGGTTCAAGAGAGGCGCCTTCGCAGAAGGCCGTTGTGGCAGAACGGCATTGACCAGAGTCGGGTAGCTGACGGACTCGGGGATACTCTCGGGCCGAAACGCGGAAGACGGCAAGGAACGTGATCGCATGGTCGATTGAGTAAGCGGGGCGAAGCTCACAATCTGCGGGCTCCAAGCCAAGGCAATTGCACCTGCCACCACGCCAAGAATCAGGCCACCTGTCAAAACGATCTGCGGGCCGCGACGCATCTTCTCGTTTCGACACCGCAAAATCCGGTGAACACGGCGCGCGAGTTCTGACCGTCGTTCCCAGGCACCCAGCGCAAGCGATAGGCTGCGGCGAAACATGGCAATCTCGGCAAGCCGGGTGAGGCACAGAGCGTAGCTCTTCTGGCTGCAACTCGACTGCAGGACGCGATCGTCGCAGGCAAACTCGCGTTCTGCGCAGAGTTGCCGCTCCACCCAAACAAGCGATGGATTGAGAGGAAACAATACAAGGCAGATTTTCTGTAAGAGATTGGTCCAATCGTCGGCCCGGCGCAGGTGCTCCATCTCGTGCAGAACCACTTGCTGGAGATCGATAACACTGAGCTGCTCGAACAGTATAGAAGGAAGAAGAATGCGCGGGTGCAAGAAGCCCACCACGCAAGGCCGATCAACTTCAGTGGACGTACAAAGCTCCGCACTGCGGCTGGTATTTCCGCCCCGCAGCTGTGTCAGGATGGAAACATCCGGCTGAATGCGAGTCGCCCGCGCCGCAAGTCTGTGAAGATGTATGGCGCTTGAAATCAATTGCGCACCGCGCAACAAAGAAAGCATCAACCAGACACTGCCAATCGCAACACTCCAGAGCGGATCAAGATGGAAAGTGGAAGCATGAAATCTGAGTTCGGTCAGCTGTTGCGCGTCCAGAGTGGGAATTACGGGCAGGAGCACCAAAAGCAGAAAGGCGCTCGTCCAAATGATCGATCGTGCTGTCGCATCTAACCCAGGCAAAAAGCGGAGGCAGAGAGCGACGCATACAGCCACCGCAGCTCCTTCCCAAATCGAGGAAACGAGACTATCTACCATCGGCGCTGATAAGAGTGAGACCGAGTGAAGGAGCGGGAACATCTAGTTCTCCTCCGGATTCTCATTGGGCAAGCGAGCGATCATCCCTCTCAAGCGCTTCAACTCATCGGGCCTAATCTCCTCATCGCCCAGCAGCGAGAGCAATAGTCGTTCGCGAGAGTTCCCAAAGAACCGTTGCAGAACATGACGAACCTCTGACCGGCTCGCCTCGGCCTCTCCTACGCATGCACTGTAGAGGAATGCGCGTCCCTCCTGTCGGTGGCAGACATAGCCCTTCGTCTCGAGAATCCGGATGATTGTGAGGACGGACGTGTAGGCCAGCTCTGTTTCAGCAGAGGTAGCCGTCACCATGTCGGCAACCGTCGATTCGCCTCTCTCCCACAAGACTTTCATGAGCCGGAGCTCAGCTTGAGTTAGCGTATTGGATCTCTTTGGGGGCATACAATTTGCGGACCGCGGGAACCAGTTCGTTCATCTTCCCTGGTTGATAAGACGCACAACTAATCATTTAGTTGCTATGCCCACGCAAGATTTTTTCGGGTTGAAGATGCAAGCATCTGCCCGCAATCTAGGGTCTCCCCGCCAAGCGACAGTACCACGAAAAGCTGCGAATCTATTGGACAATAAGGACATAGTCGACCGATCTGAGCCGGCACAGTTGAAAAGACAAAGGCGAATTAACTGCATCCAACCTCGGAGTGCAAGTCTGCCATGAGTCCACTCCTGCTGTGATGCAGATTCACGCGGCAGTTGTCCCAGGAGACAGACTCTATCCCTCGAGTGGAAATTAACACCGAGCGGTCAAGAAGCCATTCTCCAGCTCTGACGTCCAGATAGCCAATATGCCAAGTGGTGTCGTCCAAAATGAAACTCTCCAAACGGCCCAACTCGCCCTCCGTGCCGCGAATCTCATATCCAAACAAGTTACGAGCACTGCGAAGATGCGGGTCTTCTTTGGTGTGAACGGGGTATTTTCTCCCGGTTGGGATTCATAAATCGCTGCTGAATGTATTTCTGCGCGATTGAGTGACCCAGTTCTCATCAAACAAGCTTCTCGGGACCTGACCAGCGTGACGCGCCGTGGCCCACTGAACTATTGCAGTTAAGTTATGATTCAGCGGGCCATGAACTGTCTCAGCCATTTACTGGAATCCTACGAAGGCGAGTTCGTCTTGAAACCGTCAAGGATTGGAGCACGACGGTCGTGGGAATTCCTTGTGTTTCAGGATGCGCTGGTAGATCCAGACCGAACAACTCCGTTACCAGACGGAGGCCCTTGCCTGGTCTCGGGATGCGCTGTGGGTGAGGTTTGAGGAGTGGTTTTGTCTGCTGGGACAGTCGGCTGTGTTACACCTGCGGTTGAGGGTTTTGAAAGAGGTGAGACAACTCCGCCTTCTACTGCTGGTATAGAGGACGAGAGGCTGCCGGTGACTGCGGGATTCGGAGTCTGCGCCGCCGATTTCGAGGAAGCCGCTGAAATTGCAGCGAGCGGAGGCTTCAGGGCTTCTGCAGGGAAGGTTATCGAGTTGACTACAGAAGGATCATCGCGCAGCTTTACATACAACTGTCCATCGGTGGGACGGGGAACCGATAGGAAGTAACCGGGAAAGCCCTCGGGAACCTCGATTGGGTGAGTGAATTGCGGATCACTGGAAAGCGATTCCACAAGGAACAGTTTTGATCCAGTGAGTTTGCAGAGCTGATCGGGCGAGTCTGGACACTTGAGATCGCCAAATCCAGGTAAACGGACCAGCGTGGTAAGAGGCTGCCAGTCGCCCGCAATCCCATTCTCGATCACCCGGAAACGAAGTGGACCCCAAGCGGAGGCGGCAAAGGTTTTGCCGGTGTCGAGCGTAGCCACGGCAACTTGAGAATCCTCTAGGGTAAGGCCGTTGGTGAGAGTGAGGGCGGTCAGATACGCTCCGTGGATCGTGCCGACTTCGATTTTTAATTCGGCGGTGAAGGCTGGCGGAACTTGGGCATGAATCGAAAACGTCAATTGAGCGTTTTGCGGAATCTCATCTTGGTCGGCAAGCTGAAGATTATTGGCAGCGCTGGAAGCGGGGGGCTGAGCGCTTTTGCCGATCAATGTGACCCTGGGACGCGGCGACGCTACAGTCGTTTCGAGGTTAAGGATGCGGCCGTCATTGAGAACCACCTTGGCGGTAGAGGATTCTCCCACTTTGAGCGCGTTGGCTGCTTTGACTTCGGATGTGACCAAAGACAGTTCATCCACGTTTTCGATTGACAGAAGTGGATCCGGCTTAAATCTGGCTCCATTCAGCGTGAGTTCTTTCACTTCCTCCAGGTGGCTGCCTCTCAGCACCCCGGAGAGATCACCAGCATGGAGAGTAAAGCTGTCGAGGTGGCTTGCTTGAGCAAAAGCCTGCAAAGGAACCGTATCGGGTTCCTTGCTGCCGTATTCCTTGACCAGCAGCTTTAGCGCGCCTGGCTTTACCTTCTTTAGCGGTACGGTGACTGCGACTTGATTCGGGCCGGTTGCTTTCCAATCTGCTTTTACGGTTTCTCCCGTGGGCTTCTGAAGCAGAATACTGTCAACACAGGCAGCGTTCTCCGTTTCGATGTGCACGATGTCGTCCCGCCCTGCAATCAATGCCTGCTGATCGTCATCAACTAGTTGCCATTGTTGGGGGCGGGTATTCTCCAGTTTGAACTCTGGGCCGTTGTACGGTTCAAATCCCCAAAAGCCGTGGAGGGAGCCGTCCAGAGTGTCACCGAAGTTGGTGGGGCTGAGCCCAGCAGTATTCGCGACAAATCCGCCCTTTTCGGCATCTGCTTTCACTGGCAAATCGACAAATTTGCCATTCTTCCCTTTCAGACGAAGAACCATATCGTGGGCATAGCCCGTTGAAAACACTAGCGGCGCCCCCTCGGCGGGTAGAACCAACTCCGTCTTCTCCGCGCAATATACCTCTTTGGGATCGACAGGATGGAGCGGTGGCATCAAGGGCGCTTCGATTGCAGGCAGAGCGACGACCAGAACCGACTTTGGATTCTGGAACGAGGGTACGGAATTGAGTTCGAGTGACAACTGATCGCCTTGTTCGGTAGCCAGCGCGGGAATGTACTGATACTGTGCGGTGCGGAAGGATTCCATGATGCGCGCAATGTCCATGGCCGAGGCGATATAGGGACTCGAATAGCCAAAATCGGCCTGCCGGGTGCTGCTCAACGCAAAGACTAGATCGCTGCTGGGACCCGATGTGAGCGCTTGAACAATCGAGGTGCTGTGCCCATCATTCAAGATTAGGGCGTCCCGGCCCTGCATCAAGCAGGGGGCCTGCAACTCAGGTATTTTCTGAAGACAATCGGAATCGAATTTAATTGAGAGGCTGCGAGCGAGCAGCGGTGAGGCAGTTTTCAAGTGGTCGAAATCGGTCTGGCTGATGGTTTGGATCGCGGACAGATAGACCTTCAGCCGGGAGCGATCAAGCGTCGCCTGATTAAGATCCTGCGATGCACGCACGAAGGCGCCAGGCCTGCTGCGAACCGCGCCGACCAGCGTTTTGAAATCTCCGCCGGTCTCTGGGGCCAGGAAGACGAGCACCTGTAGGGCATCCTTGGGGACCGTGATCTTGAGTCCGCCGCCGCCCTTGGAATTCCAAGTATCCGAGGAGAAAAACCAGTCTTCCGGCGGCGGATTGGTTGCTCCGCGCAAAAACGCTGCCACGAGACGGTAGTGCACGGACTGGCCTGGAGGAAGATCGGCCTTGATTGACACTTGATCGCCGGCCAAGAGGTTGGGGACCTCGGAGATTGGCAGGGTCTTGCCTGCATGGATCACTTTGACTTCCAGTTTAGGGCCAGACAGATCGAATGGTGCAGGGTCAGCAAACACAAACCCGGGCACGATGAGAAGAACTAAGCAGAGAATTCGTAACCGTGATGTCATACCTTGATCTTGACCCTCTGATAGTGATGTGACGGCTAAATAAGCGATTCGTGATCCGATTCGTGTCTCATTTGCACCGCGGCGATTCTTCAGCGGTCAAATGCTAAGTCGCAACCTATCTCGTTCCCGGCGATTCCGGTCACGGTGACCGGAATCGCCGGCAAAATGAATCCTATGATTTGACCCTCGACTGCAACCTCGCAGCGGAATACCGAAGATCGGCATTCGGGGCAATCTGCAAGCAGGCCGCGGACACTCATAACTGTTGAGTGCCCGTGCGATCGGAGAATCTTCGCTTCCAACCAGCGGCTAAGAAGCTTTCGCCTTTTCAATGTCCTTTGTTTCGGTCAGAAGCTTCTCCAGGACAGGCAGAGTCTTGTCCGCATAGGATTTCAAAGCAGGTGTTTCCGCATCTGCCGCTTCCTTCTTGTAAATGGCGATGGCTTTGGCGTGCTCAGCTACCATCTCCTGAACGTAGCGGCGATCGAAGGCTGTACCCTTCAGTCTCTGGAAAGGGCCAATCGTCGTTTTATTGTTTTCCAGATCAATCGCTTTTGGCACCCTGAAACCAGCCTTCTGGGCAAGGTCAGAGATTTCGTGGAAGTCGCTTGTATGGTCGGTAACCAGCATTTGAGCGCAATCTTTCACCGAATTGGATGAGCCTGCGGCTTCCGCCAATTGGCCAAGATTGGCGTCAACCATGTCAGTTTGTGCGACGAAATCCACAAATCTTTGGTCTCTCATTGCCTGTTCTTTCGCAGACATCTTTTGAGCCAAAGCAGCAATCGAGCAAAGAGAGAGACAGCAAACCACTGCGAGAATGGTTTTCATACGAAATCCTCCAGGTTGAGTTTTCCTTTCTCAAGATCGCTGTGTGATATCGACGTGCGAATCACGAATAAATTGAACCCGACGGCCTCGGCAAGCCGGAAGGTGCGGATATCCTTTCCATGGTTCACGAGCCGCCGCATCGCCGAAGGCGACAACACATTCAAATTCGCTTGGAAGAGGCGCACAAGCGATGCCTGAAATCCGTCTGAATCCACGCGCCCTCATTTCAGGGCTTCAAGCTTGAGTTGTCGTACGTATCTAAGCTCGTCTGCTGAGCGCCAGCTGAGGACCTGGGCAATCTTTGGAGAGATCTTGAATACCCGGCTCGGCCCGCTATCCCAACAGGGTGCTACGGTCATGCCACCATCGAGTGTGGAAGAATGTCCGATCGACCGCTGTTCTGTTTTGGACAGGTCCGCGCTTCCAGCTTGGAGATAATTGAAGTCGATGCGAGAGACTACTCAAGTCGGAACGCAAGACCTCCGGCTACATGTTCGCAGCCTTGAGTTTTGAGCTATCGCGTCAGTCAAATTCTCAATCGGTGACCGCACTCAACATCTAATGTCTTGGCAATTCAATGAAACCGCAGACCTACGTGAATGTCTTGAAATCTTTGGAGACTGCAACCGATCACAACTGAACATTCAAGAGCACGACGATGTCGTGCGCGCCGCAAAAGCGCAAGAATTGGAGAGTTGTCTATCCGGCCTGGGTGATTGCAATCATTTCCACCCCAATCAGGAAAAGACGCAAGGGGTAGCGCAGTCGAAACTCCCTGCAATAGGAAAAGGTGATCGACACGCCTAACCCAAAGTGTCATTCAACGGCGGTATGACGGGCTGATGCAGATTGGAGTGACGCTGTCTATGGATACAGCAGACGAGCAGCAACATCAAATTGCTCAAAAAGCAATGTACGCAGAGCGCAAGCCCGGAACCGGAAACTGGTTTGCTTGACACATGACTTTTTGAAAGGAATTGAGTCCATGGCAGTGTGATTCTTTCACGCCATCAGAAGGAGCGATACAACGAATTGCCTAGCCGGAGCCCACTCACGAAAATCGCTGGAGCCTCGCATGGATGCATTCTCCGCGCAAGGGTGTGGGGGGCACGTCGATTTCCATTATGGCAACAGATATCTAAACCCTTTGCTCTGGCCATTGCCGGACTGACGGTTGCGGTCATTATTTGGGCGGTTAGGAAGCGCGTCAAAATAAGTTGACTATATTATCGGCAGCATATCTAATGGGTTATGCAGAATCAGGCTGGAGCCGAGCAGATTGAAGCGAAGTACCGATTGTTGTCTGCGTTGATGGATGAACGGAT
>JBEKOA010000156.1:0-10910 GCA_049522255.1 Occallatibacter sp. | reverse complement strand
GCGTTACCGCGAGCGAACCACTGTCGAACGTGTCAACGCGCGATTGAAGGATGAGTTTGGCGGGCGCACGGTGCGGGTACGCGGCCATTTGAAGGTGATGTGCCACCTGATGTTCGGCATCCCGGCGCTCACCGCCGATCAGATTCTGCGGCTGATTCCGCCACTGAGCTGCTGAGCGGCTCAAACGACTTCGGAAAGCCAACAGCAAAGCCCTGCGGCGAACGGAAATCACCGAGCGCGAGTCGCGGCGTGGCGAAAATGCCCGCGCAGAGCCAAAATCCGGCTCCTCTCACGCCCCAGGATGATAGACCGCTCAATCAAAGCGGCGAAGAATGCGATTTCGCCTGAGTGCGCAGGGCATTTTGCAAGTGGCTCAGGTTGCAGTTAATTAATTGGTAACCTGTCTCTCCAGAGGCCAAGAAGCTCAAGCGACTATTGCGAAGCCAAGGGAATCAAAGGAGCTGCGCTTCGGATTCTTCCCTCTACCGCAGTGCGCCGCGGATCGCCAGATTTAAGCCCACCATCAGCACGGCCGAGGCGGGAATCACCAATAGAGCTTTTTTCAACCGTCGCGGATCAGGCCCGGCGATGGCTCCGATGATCCGCGAACTGACCGCGAGCCCCACCCATCCAAATGTAATCACGATTCCCATTGCCGTACTGGTCATGCGCGGAAAGGCCGAGCCGACAATAGCCAGAGTGGTGGGAAAGACCGGCGCCATCGATACTCCGGCGACGAAGACAAGTACAGCAGCCGTGATTGCCTTGCTCGTCCGCAGCATCAGGTAGGTTGTCACCGCCATCGCGGCCGACGCCGCCAAAGTAACATCGATCGGCGAAACACTCATAAGAATGGGTGACACGCCGACGCGGCCAACCAGCAGCCCGAGCGCGAATCCCAGCGAGAGAATGTTGAGCGCGCGCGACTCCGGAATGCCCTGAGCAATGAGATGGCGCGGCAGCCAGTTCCACACGCCAACTTCGCAGGTGATGTAGAGAAAAAGAAACAGTCCGAGCAGAAAAAGCAGCGGCTGGCCAAGGACCGGGCCAGCATCGGCGAGCAGAAAGCGCGCGTCGCCCTGGGGCGGAGGCATCGTTGTGACGGCCTGAATCGCAAGCGCGACAACGGTGAGCGTCGCAACGGTATAGCAGAGGCGAACCCAGTTGCTCTTGAAGAGATTTGCAGAGATAAAAGGCGTGGCCAGTCCGCCCAGACCAAAGAAGAGATTGACGAGATTCAATGCGGTTGCGCGATGCTCACCTCCTGCGTCGCTGACCAGGGCATTGGCTCCAGTCACTACGATGCCGCCGCCGACACCGAGCACGAATAAGAGAACAAGAATGCTGCGGAAGCCCGGTGAGCGCGGCAGTGTATAGAGCGCGATGGCGATGAGACCAAGGCCAAGAATCAAACCGATCTTTTTGCCTTCGCTATCGAGCAGCGGGCCGACGGCGACGGAGGCGATGATCAATCCCAATGCTTGCGCAAAGGCGATGGTTCCATTCTGCGTCGGCGTGAGTTTGAAACGATCCGAGAGGTTGGGCAGGATAGTGCCCAGCATAGCGGCAAGCATTCCGTAGACAAAGATGGCGACGATAGCTGCGAAGATCAACATGCGGCGGCCTTTCCTTCAAGTGCCGGTTCAGAGTCCAGGAACATCGATCCAGCTGCGCGTCCGATGGCTTTCGAGTTCGGCTTGCAAAATCACAAGCTGTCGCAGCCCGTCAGCGAACTGCGGGTACTCGGGCGCAAGATTGGGATCGTCAATCGAAGCATAGAAGCGGCGCAGCAATTGCTTGTGGCTGTCGTCGTATCCCTCCGCGTGGCCGCCGGGAAGATCCGCATAGCCGCGCGCCTCTGGCTTCAACAGCGCTGGGTCTTTGAGGATGATTTCGTTGCCCGTATCGCGGTGGCCGATCCAGAGTTCATTGGGCCGTTCCTGATCCCATGCGGCCCCGGCTTTCGTGCCATAGACCTCGATGGAGAGCCGGTTCTTGCGGCCGGCCGAAACCTGGCTGGCAACCATTGCGCCAAGAGCGCGCGAGCCCATATGAAAGAGGACCGTTCCAAAGTCTTCTGTCTCGACGGCAGTTTCCAAATAGTCTTCCGGCCCCATCATCTTGTTTGCAAAGCTCTCAACGGAGTGTTTCGGCTGTTTGCGCGTCGGGTGGAAGGTCTTCAAGTCGGCGACCAGCGAGGAGACGCGCAGGCCGGTGATGTGCTCGGCCATATCAAAAAAATGCGACCCGATGTCGGCCAGACAACGCGATGCGCCGCCGGCCTCCCGGTCGATGCGCCAGTTCCAGTCCGTGTCGTAGAGCAGCCAATCCTGCGAATACCCGCCCTGTACAGAAAGGATCTCGCCCAGTTCGCCAGCCTCCACCATGCGGCGTAGTTGCTGAACCATTGGATAGTAGCGAAGGTTGTGGCAGACGCAATTGCGCAGGCCTTTCTTCGCCGCAAGAGCAACAAGCTCTTGTGCCTGCTCGACGCTGGTGGTCACAGGCTTCTCGCAGGCCACGTGCTTGCCCGCTTCAAGCGCGGCTTTAGTCATCGAGTAGTGCAGCGCATTCGGCGTGAGAATATGCACTGCGTCTATTGTTGGGTCGCGCAGAGTTTCACGATAGTCGGTTGTAATCGTTGAGATACCAAAGCCCGCGCCGAGCCTCCGCGCGACTTCCAGATTCCTGCCGGCAATCGCAACCACCTCGACCGATTCCAGCCGCCGCAGCGCATCGAGATGTACGCGCCCCATGAATCCCGTGCCGAAGATTGCGGTCCTGATTGGTTTCATCGTGTCACCTTTTTTAGATCCACCACGCAGCCCCCGCCTTCTCGCGGATCACAATTCCGTTGAGGAAGTTGGCCGCCTTGGTAAGGCCTTCTTCCGGCGCGAGCAGGCTGTCCTCATGCTCGATCGAGAGCACGTAATCGTAGCCGTAGATCCGCAGCGTTGAGATAAACTCGGTCCACCACTCGGCTCCATGCCCATAACCACAAGTCCGAAAGATCCATCCGCGCTCACGCTCTTCGGTATACGGTTTGGTGTCGAGCACACCCGTGCGCGGCAGATTGGCAGTGTAGATCTGCGTGTCTTTGGCGTGAACGTAAAAGATTGCGTCGCCCAGCACGCGAATGGCCGCGATGGGATCGATAGCCTGCCAGAAGAGATGGCTGGGATCGAGGTTCGCGCCCACGCTCGGGCCTGCAATCGCGCGCAACCGTAACATCGTCTCAGGGCTGTAGACCACAAATCCCGGATGCATCTCGATCGCGATCTTCACGCCATGATCGGCGGCGAACTTCCCATGCTCGATCCAATAGGGCGTCACCACTTCATTCCATTGCCAGTCGAGAACCTTCAGAAAATCAGGCGGCCACGGGCAGGTCACCCAGTTGGGAGCTGTCGAGGCAGGCGAGTCGCCGGGGCAGCCCGAGAAATCCACCACCACCGGAATGCCAAGCTTTTCGGCGAGCAGGACAGTCTTGCGGCTGACCTCGCGATCGTGCTTGGCGTGAGCCTTGTCGGGATGCAGCGCGTTGCCGTGGCAACTGAGCGCACTGATCGACGCACCATGATCGGCCAGGACCTTTTGAAACTCGGCCAGGGCTGAACTGTCTTCGAGCATCGAGAGCTTGCAGTGCGCGTCGCCGGGATAGTTGCCCGTGCCCAGCTCAACGGTTTCGATTCCGAGGGTCTTGAGTTTGTCGAGAACCGAGGCAAGCGGAAGCTGCGAGAGCAGCGGCGTGAAAACTCCAATACGCATGGTGTGTTCTCCCGTCGGAATCTTAGTACTGCATCCCACCCTTCCGCAAAGAACGCGGAACAATGGGGCACCCGTGGGCGATGGCGGCAAGTTCTAACACCGTTACCGCGTGATCTGATAATCCTATGAATGTAGCGCTGGCCTCTCGGCCGGCTGTAGCGCGGACGTCCTCGTCCGCGCTGTCCATAATGAATTACTAACTCATGCGGTCTAAACACTAGTTCAGCGTCAAATCCGCGTTGAGCGGGGTGTTTTCACTGCAGTCGCCGACGCGAATGACAAACTTGCCGGGATCGATTGTCCACTTGTGGGTGGCCGTATCCCAATAGCTGAACGACCGTGCGTCCAGATTCAGGGTCACATGCTTTGTCTCGCCGGGAGCGAGGCGGACCTTCTCAAAGCCCTTGAGCTCGCGCTCCGGGCGGCTGACTCTGCTCGAAGGGTCTGAGACATAGAGTTGCGCCACTTCAGCACCGGCTACATTGCCTGTGTTGGTCACGTCAAAGCTGACCGCAACGGTTGCACCCGTTGCAACCGCGGCGGGCAATTGCAGGTTGGCAAAGCTGAAGGTGGTGTAGCTCAGGCCAAATCCAAAAGGAAACAGCGGGTGCTTGCCCGTCGTGGTCCAGTAGCGGTACCCGACCATCAGCCGGTCGTCGTATCTCACATGAGGAATCACATCATCCACCGGCGGCTTGTCGTTCTCGATCACGTGAAGGGAAGTATCCGCGCCATTGATGGGATAGTAGTACTGCGCCGAGGGATTCTCTTCCCAACTGCGGTCGAAGCTCACCGGCAGCTTGCCCTCGGGGTTGTGCTTGCCAAAGAGAACTTCGGCGACGGCCGTGCCGCCCTCCTGGCCGGGATAATACGTGTGCAGCAGAGCGGGAACCTTGCTGAGCCAGAGCCGTGTATCCACCCCGCCGCCTGCGTTGAGAGTGACGATGGTGCGAGGATTAATCGCCGAAATGGCTTCGATCAGGGCGTCCTGGCCCCAGGGAAGTGAGAAACTGCGGTCCACCCCTTCGCGCTCGGATTCGGCGGTGAAGCCGGCTGCAACAACTACTTCGTCCGCTGCGGCCGCCATGGTCTTTGCCTCGGCGGGAATCAGATCCGGCTCATAGCCGATCCCAAGGCCAAAGCGGACGCCGTCGCTGTTGTGGGGCATATACTCAGCCACGACCTTCACTGTCTGTCCGGCATTCAGATCGATTGTTGCCGATTGCGGAGTCTGGCCGTCACCCTCAGGACAGGCTACAACCTGTTTGCCGTCGACCATTACCTTGTAGTCGCCGCCGCCCCAGTTTGCTGAGAAGGCCAGTACAAGATACTTTCCTGTCTTGGTTGCCTTGTAGCCGGCCGTGTAGCGCACACTGCGCGGCGCATTGCGATCGGGTTGCCACGATCTGTCGTTCCAATCCGCAATGTTCGACAAAGCCACAATCTCGGGTGAGCCGGTGAAGTCTTTGCTGGGATAAGTGGCGATCTGTACGTCGCCCTCCCATTTTGTGCCGGAGAAGAAGTCTTTCATCTCGGGCAAGCCGCGGCTATAAAGCACGCTGACGTTTGGACCAAGCAGATTGGCGATGCCGGCGACGATACTGACTGGCTCGAATGCCTGAGTCTCCGCCGCGCCGCCGCCGCTGGTCACCGCCGGATAGGCGTTTGGCCCGATGACGGCTACGATCTTGGTCTTTGCCGGGTCGAGCGGCAGCAGGGAACCCTCGTTCTTCAATAAGGTCAGGCTTTCCAGGGCGCCGTCCAGGGCAACGGCCCGATCGGCCGCGGAGTAACTGGCGTTGGCCGGATCGAATTGTGGCCGGTCAAGAAAGCTGTAGCGCAACTCCGCGCGGATCAGCCGCAGCACCTTGTCGTCGATGGTGGCTTCCTTCACCGAGCCTGCCTTGACCGCTGCAAGCAGGGTCTTCGTGTTCATAAAGCGCGCTTCAGGCATCTCCAGGTCGAGGCCATTGTTTGCCGCGGCCACGCCATCATAGGTTGCGTACCAGTCGGACATGAGAATGCCCTGGAAACCCCACTCGCCCTTGAGCACCTTGTTGTTGAGGAAATCGTTCTGTGTGGCATGAACGCCGTTGATCAGGTTATAAGAATTCATCACCGCGTCCACATGGCCCTTGGTGACCGCAGCCTCGAAGGCCGGCAAGTAGATCTCGCGCATCGTCCGTTCATCCACGTCGGCGCTTATGTTGTGCCGGTCAAACTCCTCATTGTTCAGTGCATAATGCTTGACGGTGGCGATGACCCCCCGGGACTGGACGCCCTGAATATACGGGACGACAATCGCCGCGGCCAGAAATGGATCCTCTGAGAAATATTCGAAATTGCGGCCCGCCTTGGGCGAACGGGCAATGTTGACCCCTGGGCCGAGCAGGAAGTGGACGCCGCGGGCGCGGGCATCCCGGCCCAGTCCCTCGCCGACCCTGAGAGCCAGCGCCGGGTCCCAGCTCGCGGCCAGTGCCGCTCCGCCGGCAAAGGCAGTCGAGGGTCCCCAGGTCTTGATTCCCACCGGGCCGTCGGACATCTTGAAGCGCGTCAGGCCGATGGCCGGCATGGCGCGGGTGAACATGTTGTCTTCGCCGCCCAGCAACTCGATCTTCTCTTCGAGCGTGAGCTTGGCCACCAGCGCTTGTGCCCGGGCCTCAAGAGCCGACGAATCCTGCACGGGCGCCTGCGCGAGACCGGCCACGGCGCTGCAAACGAGGATAGGCAACAAAAAGACAGCGCAGAAAATGAAATGCGATTGAAATGGGGCCCGATTTCTATCTCTCATAACTCAAGAAAGGCTATCTCATTTGGCCTTGGGGTGTATATCGGGATTTGGGCGCAAACCGGAATAGTCAGCTCCGCTTCCAGCGAACGCTTCGGGGGCCGGGCGCGCTGGTCGACTCCCGAATCACCAGTTCCGGCTGGATCGGCACCGAATCCGGAAAAGTCGCCTGCCCGCGAATCCTTTGCAGCAGGATGCGCGAGGCAACCACGCCAATCTGATTCAGCGGCTGGCGAATGGTGGTCAGGCTGGGATTGTGGTACGACGCGCCCTCGATGTCGTCGAATCCCACAACTGAGATGTCCTGCGGCACGCGAAGGCCATGGTCCATAAACGCCCGGATAGCGCCGATAGCGGCCACGTCGTTAAAGCAGATAAGGGCGGTGAAAGGGACGCCGCGACTGAGCAACTCGCTGGCCGGAACAAATCCCAGTTCCGGAGTGGAAGACAGGATCATCAGTTGCAGGGTAAGCTCCGGCGGGACCTCCAGCTTCAGCTCTCTGGCCACCGCCATCAGGCACTCCCAGCGGTCGTCCGCATCGGAACTGTGACTGCCACCTCGCATGAAGGCGATCCTGCGATGTCCCAGCTTATAGAGGTGCCGCAGCGACAGCTCCGCCGCGCGCCGCTGATCGAGAACCACGTTGGTGACCCCTTCGACCACGCGATGGCCGGCCACCGCCACCACCGGCAGCTTCATCTCGTGCGTCAGCACCGTGTCGATGACGATGAGCCCCTCCACTGAGCGGTCCATCAACAGCCGTGGGTATTCCTCAATCAGGTCCGGCTTGCGGCGATGGCAGGCGGTCAGGTAGAAGTAGCCTTCCTCGACGAGGTACTCCTCCACGCCTGCCAGCACCTGCGCCACATAAGTATCATTCAGGTCCGGGACCAGCACGCCGACCGAGAAAGACTGCCGTTTGCGCAGCGACCGCGCATAGAAACTGGGCCTGTACTCGAATTCTGCGGCAGCAGCGATGACCCGGTCCCGGGTCTCCTGTGGAATCGAGCGCACGCCTGGCGCGTTGTTCAGCACCAGCGAGATCGTGGCCGGAGAAAGATTCAGATACTCGCCCAGCGTACGCAGACTGACAGCCTGACCTGGCTGAGGCGTAATCCCTGACTTGGTTCGTTTGGGCATGCGCAACTACTATACCATCCTTCGCCATCGGGGCGGCTCAACTTCCCCCGTTACCTTCAAGACTAACTCATTGGCCCAGTTCCTCTTGCAGGCGCCCGATTCCGGCGCCCCCACAACCGGCGTAGAATGCAATCGGGCTAGACACCGGGAGACCGGTGATTCCCGTTTTCCCGAGAGTGTGTCCTCTCCGGGCGGAATGGTCATGAGGAACTCAACCTCGATTGAAAGGTCAGTTCGCAGTGCCGGCCATTCCATACAAGATTTTGAAAGAAAAAGGGGAATCGGCATGAGAGATTTGGGGCGGAGCGCGACGTTTTGTTTTGGACTTGGACTGAGCCTTTCGATCACGGCCTGCGGAGGCATGGGCGGAGTTCACTCTAACCCCGCGACGACTTACACTCTGACCGTGGCTTCGGCCAACCCAGGCAGCGGTGTGACCATAGCCGTCTCTCCGGCAGACACCACTGGCGCGTCCAACGGAAGCACAAGCCTCATGCGCACTTATGATGCGGGAACATCCGTCACACTGACCGCCCCGTCCACTGCGGGCGGCAACAACTTCTCGACATGGACCGGCTGCACCAGCGCCAACGGCGCAATCTGCTCCGTCACGCTGAACGCCAATACCACCGTCACCGCCAACTATGCTACGACCCCTCCCGCGACCTATGCGCTGACCGTGAACTCGTCCAACCCCACGAGCGGGGTGCCCATCACCGATTCGCCGGCGGACAACAATGGCATCACAAGCGGAGAGACGCCTCACACGCTCACCTATAACGCCGGGACATCCGTTACTCTGACCGCGCCAGCTACCTCGGCGGGCAATGCTTTCTCGTCATGGACCGGCTGCACCAGCGCCAACGGCGCAATCTGCACCGTCACGCTGAACGCCAATACCACCGTCACCGCCAACTACGCCGCTCCGGCAAAGACCACACCGACAGTAACGGTGACGACGTCTGCATCCAGCATCACATCGGCGCAGGGGTTGACAGTGACAGTAGCTGTCAGCGGCGGTGCCGGCAACCCGGCGCCGACAGGTTCTGTGATGCTGACGAGCGGCAGCTACACGTCGCCGTCGGCGACGCTGAGCGGTGGCAGCGTGACGATCAATGTTTCCGCCGGATCGCTGGCCGCGGGCAGCGATACTTTGATCGCCAACTATACGCCGGATGCGGCCAGTTCCGCGGTCTACAACGGCGCGACAGGAACTTCGTCGGCGGTAACCGTCGCTCAGGTATACGTGCTCACGGTGAACTCGACGAATCCGGCCAGCGGCGTCACCATCACGATAGGCAACAACCCGTCAAACCCCCAAAGCTTCCAAGCCACCACGAGCTTTACGGAAACCTATGGGGCCGGCGCGATCATCACACTGACGGCGCCGGCAACCGCGAGCGGCAACAACTTCTCCTCGTGGACCGGATGCACCTCCGCCGGTACCGTTAGCTGCAGCGTGGTGCTGGACGGCAATAGGACCGTCACCGCCAACTATGCCGCACCAACGTACGCTTTGACCGTAAACTCGACCAACCCCACAAGCGGAGTGCCCATCACCGATTCGCCGGCGGACAACAACGGCATCACAAGTGGAGAGACGCCTCACACGCTCACCTATAACGTCGGGACATCCGTTACGCTGACCGCGCTGGCTACCTCGGCAGGCAACACCTTTGTCTCGTGGACAGGGTGCACCACAGCCACTACAACTACTTGCAACGTCACCCTGAATGCCAATACCACCGTCACCGCGAATTATGGCAATGTGCTTACGGTGAACTCCACCAACCCATCCAGCGGCGTGACGATGACCGTGACCTATCCTCCCACCACGCTCGCCAGCCAGGGCACTACGAGCTTTACGGCGAACGGTATACCCGGCGAAGCCATGGTGATCGAGGCGCCTGCGACCGCGGGGGGCAACACATTCTCTTCATGGACCGGCTGCACCAGCTCCAGCACCGAAACCTGTAGCGTGACACTGAACAGCAATATGACCGTCACGGCCAACTACGTCGTACCGGCGGTCTCCATAACACCCAACCCCGCCACCGCCATCATAGGCAGCACGTTGCAATTCACTGCCAAGGTCAACGGAACTGTCAGCTCCGCTGTGACCTGGTCGGTAGCAGCGCCTTCGGGCAGCAGCATGAGCCCCGGCGCCATTAGTTCGACCGGCCTCTACACCACGCCTTACCCGGCCCCGGCCACTGTCACGGTGAAGGCCACGAGCACGCAAAACACGGCCAACAGTGCCAGTCTTATCGTTACCCTCACCCCGCCGGCCACCACTGCCGGTCCCGCTCTTACAGTGGATACGACCAATCAAACCCATCCAATCAGCCCCTATATCTATGGCATGAATGGGTACTCTCTTGACCCCAGTATGATCACCGATGGCAACATCACGGTTGTTCGCTGGGGTGGGGACAACACCGAGCGCTACAACTACCAGGCCAATACCTCAAATTCCATTGCCGACTATTACTTTGAAAACTCCTCTGGCGCCTATGATGAATGGCCCGACTACAAATTCGACGACACGGTCTCCAGTGGCGCGGCCGCCGGGATTAAGATTCTGGGTACTGTGCCCGTCCTCGGCTGGGTCACCAACAGCAGCGTCACGGCGTGCAGCTATCCGATCGCGACGAATCCAGGCGAAGTGAGTTACGTCACGAGTTACGGCACACAATGCGGCGACGGAGAGCTGCCCAATCCTTCCGATCCGTCCAATCCGATCCCTGTTTACGGCAACGACACCGTCGCGGCACTCACCAGCATCCCCGCTGGCCCGTCGTGGGTGGGCGATTGGGTAACCCACCTGGTTACAAGCTTCGGCACGGCGGCCAATGGCGGAGCAGCCTTCTACGATCTGGACAACGAGCCCAGCTGGTGGGATGCGGAGGACCGCGACGTGCACCCACTACCCTTCACCTATGACGAGGTGACCAACAACGGCATCGCCACCGCGCTGGCCATCAAAACCGCCGACCCAACCGCCGGTGTGAACGGTCCGGTGATGGACTACTGGTGGGCCTACTTCTATTCAAAAAAAGACATCGAATCCGGATGGAGCAATGGGAGTCCCTGCTGGCAGCCGTGGAACAATCCCATCGATCGCGAGGCGCACGGCGGCGTTCCCTTCATCGAATACTATCTGCAACAGTTTGCCGCGGCTCAAACCACCTACGGCACGCGCCTGCTGGATTA
>JBEKOA010000155.1:0-11031 GCA_049522255.1 Occallatibacter sp. | reverse complement strand
ACCAAGCGGCGGGCGAGCGCCCTCACCGTAAGCAGCCCGCGAGACGATAGCTCCCGTAATACGGGTTGACAAGCGGCAACAACAGCAACGCCTTTTTCCCTGGACAAGTCAATTACGCTAAGTAGCCAGACGAGGGTTGCCGGATCAGAGATGGTCGACAGCGCAAAGCTCACGGCACTCGCAATGACATCTGGCCGTTGCTCGAGAAGCAGTTGCGTGGCGAGAAGCGTTCGCCGTTTTCTTTCACGGCTAGGATGAAATAGGCTGCCGAGAACCGCCAATGCAAAAGCTGCATCCAGATTCCCTGGGACTGCTTGTCCTGCGTCAGGAATGGGCGGTAGATACGGATCGTCGGGGTCGTCATCGTCAGAGACTCTAGGCGCCCGTGCGCTGATGACGGCACAAGCTTCGTCCCAGACGGCAAATGCCGTATCGAGGGGTGCCGCACCATTCACGCGGATCGCTTCAGAGGCAAACGCAAAAACTAAAGCTTGGGATATTCCGTATGGACCGTAGCTGGCGGCCACAGCTCGTTCGACCTCTTCAGCTACAACATAGCGAGCTACTCCGGCATCAAGAGCTGACGCGCGTTCAAGCGAGTCAAGCTCGGTTTGGCCGCCAAAGGTCATCCAGCCGCCATGGCCCCGCGCACGTGTCCACGCGAGCGTGTACGCAACTGCTGCTAGTCGGTTCTCACCGTGTCGTTCGAGACCTTCAGCAACATGCCGGAGAATACCTGACCGCTCTCCGAGAGTTACGCTATCGCCAAGTGATCGAAGTGCCGACTCCGCCTCTTCGAGCCTTCCATCGGCGGCGAGCTCAACCAGGCGGTATCCGATGACATTCGTGAATCGTTCGACCGCCCACTCCTCTGACTGCGCGTCATAGGGTTTTCGTCTCCATGCTCTGATTGCGCGACTGAGTCCCGGCAATCCACCTGGAAATGGAGAATACGAAACGACGTCCGCAGTCGAATTCTTCGATTTCCTATTTGGCGACGCGATTAGAGCTGCTTCATGCCTCGGGGTTGACGCTCGGTTTATAAGCGAAATGACCGGTACATCCACCGACGCGGCTATTTGGTTCAGGCCCGTAACAACAATGTCGTCCTTTGCGAGCAGTTCGGCATCGTTTGAATAGCTGTACGAAACGGGACGTTCATCCGCCCGTGCGACCAGCCACGTCATAAGCAGCCGTATGGCCTCGCTGTCGGTGGTCGTATCTTCCGCCAAACGCTTGAGCTGTTCGCTGTCGCGCCGATCCAGAGGCTTATCGAGACTTAAACGAAGCGCTCCCGAGATCAATGGATCAACGCGCTCATACCACTCTTCCCAGACGTCTTCCAAAGCGTCATCAAGGAGTTCGTAAGGATCGTTGCACTTTTGTAGTAAAGTGGGGACGGCTAGATCAATTGCTGCGACAGGATCAGCCTTCGCGAGAACCTCCCACCACCTGCTCCATGCTGCTCGTGTCTCCCTCCCATCCGTATGTAAAGGCAAGCGTTCGCAAAGACCTTGAATTGCGGCAACCCTCAAACGACCACGTTGAGGATCAGCTCTTATCAACGCCGGAAGTGGGTCTAGCACTTCATAGATGGTGATGTCCTTGTGATATCCGTATGCGGTGAGAAATTCGCACGTCTCTCTCCACAGTACAGTAGCGCGTTCAGTGTCCTTTGCAGCGAGGGCTAGACGGGCCGCAACGAGTCTATATTCAGCAAGGTCGCTGTAATATCGACGTGCTGATCCCTTAGCAATTTCATCAGCGATCAGTGCTTCCGCGGCACGGTGCCGCGTTGGCGTCGCAGTCTCAACGGCAAGGCGCAAAAGGAAGTCTGGTGCCACAGGACCGCCAAGTTCTCCGCTGATTGTCGTGGTTATCGAACCACTAACCGTGTCAAGGATCTTTAGTCCTTCTTCCCAGTTCGTATCCTCAAGTAAATGTATTGCCCGGGTGATTGTGTCGTGAATCGCACCCCGCAATGAATACAAATCGCATGCCCGAGGATCGCCAGCGAATGGGCGAAGATCTTCGGTAAGCAGACCCAGCGCGCTTAGGGCGAGTTGGCTCTTTTCAGATGGGGAAGCTTCAGCTTTTGACAGCCATATGGCAAACCGAAGCCAGCAGCGATACCATCCTTCTCCCGCAATGAGGACTTCTGCCACGCGCAGAACGTCTTCGTCGAGATGAGCGGCAAGTGTCGTCGCATCAAGCCAGGCCTCCAGATTGCCATTCTTGTCAAACTGAATTGACGGTTCCTGCACAGCGCGCGTAAGGTCCAACAGCCGTTCGCGCGCCGCAGCCGTTGGTTGATGAGCAACGGAACCGGGACCGACGCCAAGTTTCAAGACGCGATGTATCGATCCAGCCCGCACGCCGTGCGCAACGGCTGCAACGGCCCAGGTCCGCGGCGATGGAATCACTTTCTCGGGCAGGAGCTGAGTTGCGAGCTTCTCTGCGTAGGCAAGGCAGGCTTCGCCGGGCTTGTCCAGGGCATGGATCAGTTGAATGACACCGTCCGAACCGTACGTGTCGATTACGGCATCAATCATGTCAAACATTGGCAAATCATCATGTTCGACCCACTCAGCGAGACGAGTCCAATCAATTGGAGCCGCTAGATCCCTCTCTTCCCCGGGTGCTCCAACCTCATCAGCCTGAGTATCGATCGCATCGGCTATGGAAGGCGACTGTTCGGCGGGATTGCCGCGATCAACTATTGACGAAAGCCGCAATCTCCCACGAATCCACGCAAGGGCCACCGCCCGATCCGATGCTTCGCCATAGGCGGTGTTATCGCCCTCTCTCTCGCGCAAGAAGCCAAGCATGTAAGAGCGCCACGGAGCAGTTGCTCCCAGGCGATCGATAGGCGCGCACATCTGAAGACCAGCGCGAGCGGGCATAGCCAGACGATCATCGTTGACAAGTCGCGCTGCAAGGGTGTCGGTCCCAATAACGCTGGCGAGAACATCGGCGAATGAGACTAAGAGTGAATCGAACCGCTCGTACTCGTACATCTGCGCGGCACGCGCGAGCTCCACGCAACGCACGACCACCGCCCATTCGCCTAGTCGGGCTGCCGAGCCAACCCCAGTCGCCAAATTAGCGGCTATCGCGGAGCTAGGAAATCCGGCAGCAACCGCTTTTGCGACGAAGGCACGATCTACCAAATCGATCACGCGCCGGTCGTTTCCCGAGTCAGCCAAGATCGACAACAGCGCGCGAAAGGATCTTGGATCAACGAACAATCCTTTCCCCTCAAGCCACGCAGCAATACGTTCGAGCAAGGCCCTCAGTGCATGGCTCTCACGGTCAAACGCACCGCGCAGGTATCGCGCAAATGACTCGTGGTAAACACGCACGCCACCTTGAGTCGCACGCTCCACCAAGACGGGCGCGAGCAATGCAAGTGCTGCGTCGACGCGATGTGCAACATCGGGCCTGATCTGTCGGAGTTCTGCTCGTGTAACAGCAAAATCAACGAGCGCGATAACGTCTGCTACCCATCCTGTCTCCGCGCCGAGGGAGTTGTGCAAGTGGTCGTAGTAATTCTTCAACGTGCCATCGAACTGGGGTAGGTTACGAACGGTTTCCGCGGGGTCAACCAACGTTTCTGCGTGCCTGAGCGTCTCGCGACAAAGGTAAGTTGCATACAGAGCATTCCCGCTGGATCTGAGTTCAAGCGCTTCCAGGAAACGGGCAATTCCATCTGCATCTTCCAACAATGGCCGCCTTACAGGTAGGTGTCGTTCGTCACCCGGCAGAATGTTGAAACGCGCGGAGAGGAGTTCGAGCTCGGTTTTGCTTAGTCCCGGAACGTCGATCGTTCTGGCTCCAACACGGTCCAGTGGCTGCAGGTGCAATCCTGGTTGGCTCAGGATGATTACGACTACGCCCGCGGGAAGATCCAACGCCGCTAGGGCTTCGACTAGAGTTTTGCTGGGATCGAACCGGTCACCCATTCGAGCACGCACGCGAGTAATGTGATCGATCCCATCGATGACAAGAGCCACTCTCCTGTCAGGATTTCTTGCGAGTGACCGCCGCAAGCATCCCTCAAGAGCCTCCTCATCTCCAGCAAACCTCGGACGTTGGTCAACGACAATGGTTGGATCAGCTGCCGCCAAACGGCTGACCAAGCTACCGAAAACGGCCTCCAATAGAACACGATTGTTTCGTTCACCGTCAGCATCCCCTAAGAAGCAGTAGTGCTCTGCCGAGAGCCAACCGCCTTCCGACATTTCATCCAGCACTTGTTGGCAGACCCACGACTTCCCTTGCCCTGGAGGCCCTACCACGATCAAATAACCGCCACTGGTGGAGAGCTCTGTCGCTGCCTCCACGATCTCGTGGACCGTCATCGGCCGTAAAACTTCTAACTCACGATCCACTGGGTGCGCGCGGGAGACTGCGCCGAAATCACTTTGCAGTTGCGTTCGTCTGAACAGTTCTTCAGCCGTTATCACGAGACGGCCCTGACGTGCTGCGCGAGCCGTTGAAATCATCGCAGCCGCGACATCGACAGCGCTGCGCTCGACATTGGGGAATACTTCGGCACCGACGTCGGCACTCATTCGATTTAGGAGCAGGCGTTCAGCGGCATCGGGTGCTGTGAGATCTGCGCTGGCAGGAGGGGCACCGAGCTCAACTACGAGGTGTTGACATACCCATTCAAGGTCGTCGTAAGTCAGCACGCGGGCATTAGCAAGAAAGCTGAAGGGACCGTTTGTTCCGCCGATCGCAGAGCCGTTCCGTTGGCTCCACAGTGTCGCCGGATCAAATCGGAATCGATGCGTCCCGCTTCCGGAAATGAACGGCCCAGGATCGCCTTCCGCAAATGGTGTGAGAACAGTTGTGAGGGCTGGATCAACTGGGGAAGAGTCCCTCAACACAACTCGATATGAGAGCAAGGTCGCTCCCCGGCCTGGTCCAGAGCGGTCGGCAAGAATGGATGCGATCACGCAATCGAGTCGAAGCCCTCTCGCGTCCGTCGTAAACGTCGTTAGACTAAGAGGACGATCGGCATTGTCGGTATGCTTGAATTGTGTGCGCTCACGGCGACCGTCAGTGTCGGTGGTGGATAGGTCGTCAAACCTATCATCGACTGTTAACTTTTCGTCGACGTGAACCCGTACTACCCTACCGAGGAGCATATCAACGAGCCGACATGCAATCAGTAGATCCTGGTATTCGTATCCTCGATGAGCCGCAATAAGACTTGCCATATCGAAAGCAGGAACGACAGCTCGGTTATGCCCTCACATCCAGTTCGCCATTTCGCCGGTCACGCGGACTCCACCGGAAAGAGTTCGTCCTCGGAAAAACCAAAGCGGATCAACTCATCAGCGGTGAGAATCAGCGGATCTTTCGCCGTAGCTTCCAGTGTGATGACCTGGTGCGCGGCAAGCCGGTCGATATAGACGTCAACAATGTTCATTTCGCCGCCGTACGCGTGCGTGAGCAATGAACGCACTGTACCGGAGTCGAGTTGTGACTCAACGATTCTTCGATCCTTGATGTTGGTCGCGATCGCGTGAAAGGCCTGGCGGCCCGATCCGTCAGCGGTCGCCTCCAGCGTCAGAGTGTAATTATCGATTGGCGTGTTCTGTGGCATCGAAATTCCTCCTCTTTCAGGTCTATCCAAGCAATTGCCCCGCAATTTGCTGCACCTGATCATCGGTGTCGGCTATCGCCATGAGCTGCGCGTAGCGCATTCGATTCTTGATCTTCTCGTCTGCTGCCGTTAGCTTGAATTCCTCGATGACCTTATTGAGCACGATCATGTAGCAGGTGCTGGCGACATAGAAGTAAATCCCCGCCAGGCGGGTATAGGATTCCTTCTGCAGATCGAACCCGGTAAGACCTGCAGAGTGCGTGTACCAACTCATCTGCGCGTATTTGGATTCGTAAATCTCGTCGAAGGGATCGCCCAGACGGGCTGCACGCTCCTTGAGGTTCATCCCCGACCAATGTGCGAGAGGTTTTGCCTTTGACTGCCGGCTGGTCGCCTTCAATTCAGGCCATAGCGCAGCGCGGTGCGCTTCGATACTTGCTCTGTTCTTGGAAATGAACGAGGCGACGATCGATGTGTCAACGCGTGACCCTGGGTGACTGTTCTTGAAACTAACAATCTTCTCTGCGGAGCGAAGTTTCTCGATTTCCGAAAAGGCAATGAACTTTTCGACGCCGTTGGATACACAGTCCAGCAGTTTTGCATCGATTGCCAACTCGAACAGATTTCTTGCCAGCATGATGATTGCCTGAACATCCGAGACTTGCTTCAGCGAAAGGATGCTTTGGACGTTGGCGCGGGCCCGCAGGTAAAGCCTGTAGATGCACTCTTCCCGTGGGCTCTTGCTCAACTGCCCAGCCGTGACGCCTTGCATTTCAAGCCTGTCAAACTCGTTCAGGCTCTTCAATGACGTGAACAGCTTCTCCACCGCTGTGGATTCGTCTGGTCCCATCACGAGGTTCAGCTTTCTGAACACTCTCATCGCGTCGTGGCTCGTGAACATGCCGCGCTGCAAACCAGCAGTCTCAGCAAGTGCCTGCTTGACCGGGTACTGGATTCCGTTGACGACCACATAGAGCTCTCTTACGGACTCCGGAGTTACACCACGGAGCTTCTCCTCGACATCCTCCCGGCTGAGAAGAAATTGCATGCCGCCGACTGTAAACTGTGACATATTTTTTACCAACATCTACTCCATACCACCTACTACTTACCACCTATTCTCCCTCTATTGCCATGGTTGATGCAAGATGCAGCGCGTTAATTGCGCAGAATGCCAAGAAACTAAATGCTTTAGCCCCCATCGCCGGCCTATTCAAAATCTCCGTCTTTTCTTTGCCGACGCTGTTCTTTGTGTTTGCCATTCCCAGCTCAGGGCCTCCTCCCCATTCGTTGTCGCCTGGAAAACCTGTCAGCGCAACATTCCGGCTCTCAACCTTACCAGATGCCCTACTGACCATCGTCGCCGGCAATCTCACCAATGCTCTGTTCAAAGCCGGACTGGCCCTCGAGCTCGCGCTGACCCGGTTGCTGATTGATGTCGCTGACGTCGCCTAGCACGGAAAATGCGGCACATATGTCGCACACGCGGCCGCTGCACAAGGATGTTGTAGAGATCATTGAGGTCGAAACCGCCCGTGGAAGAGGGCAAGCTGGAGCGGGAGGCTTCCGATTTGGACGGGGCGAAAGCTCGATGAGAAAAAGCACAGAGGCGCTGGCAAGAATCTTCCAGCTGTCGCATCCCACTCTCTTCCGGCCCGTTCGCCGGCTGCGCGGCGGGAAGGCGGTTGCCCCTTCCTGCACTCTTCCCCTTCACTGCCTGTAGCGCTTAAACCGCCGTCCACTACGAGTACACGGCCTTCGATAGGCCGATCCCCATCTGTCCGCCAGGATAAGGCACAATTTTCAGCCCAGTGGTCTCCTGAATGATGCGGCAGATGGCCACGACAAGGCTGTCATATGCCGCAAAACCCGGCCAGGCATCGCGTGTCGACCAAAGAGCGTCCAACTGCTCCTCCAGTCCGGTAAAGACATCCCCCGTCGACTGTTCCGCCGTCCACTTCACAAAGGTCTCGGGAATGTTGGCGCCGACATCTGCGCCGATGCCACGGCAATGACCGAGCAAGTACGCAAAAGCCTGCAGTACCGGCACCGCAAGGCTGAGGGCTGTCGTTAACGCTGCTTGTCTGCCTTCGTCAGTCGGAGCGAAGACTTTCCGGACTTGGCTCCGCGAAGCAAGCAGAGCGGTGATCGCCTGCTGCAGGAGAGCTTTATAGTCCGATGCCTGTTCCGGAAAGGAAAAAGCGGACAGCCGGGACGCAGCGTACTCGTTCCATGCGATCTGCAGAGCGAGTCCGATTGGTTGAGCGATAGGAAGTTGGAGAAGGTCTGCCGTCGATAACGATTGAGCACGGGTGTGAAGGTCCTGCACATGGGCACATTCGTGGACAAATGTATAAACGCACAAACGGCGAAGCGGTGCATCCTTCTTGGCGATCTGAAAGGCAACATCGAAGTTGATGAAGACATGCCCCATCACAACTCCGTTGCGCACCGTTGTGATCATTCGGCCGAGCACGGCGTCCCGCATCGCTGCTTCTTGGTTGCCCGCATAGCCTGTGTCGAAATCCCGAATCGCCTTCGATAGGTCTTCAACGATCGAAACCCCTTCGATCCGTTCCAGACTGATGGCATTGCGCGTTTGAATTTCATCGAGGAGAGAAGCCAGATTTTCTTGGAGTGGCTTCACCAGTTCTGGGTGGGGCCACTGCAGGAGGTGGAAAGGAACGGTATCCGTGGACATGGAGTAATGATAAGAGATCGACACACAACTAGGAACCTAACGTTCCTGTCACCTACCGGCTTACCGCATCGAAGGACAGAAAAAGGATAAACACGGACGTATTTGCTAAGGCTCGTCAGCGATGCCGTGGGCTGGCCGGATAATGAGAATCGAGTCCATGGCAAGCGTTATAGGAGGATGAATGGCAGATCCCCCGGGAGATTCTGGGCTGGCTAGCTTCTGAGAAATTCATGTTCTCAGTGGTCAGCCCTGATTGTCCATCGAAAAACCCAGAGAGATTCTTGGCTGCTCGGTCGAGAGGAGTTCCAAAGAGTTCTCGTGACTCCACGCTTCCTCGAAGACGCTCCGGGCTGCGCATTGCAGCCAGCTTGAAGGAAACCTTCTGCCATCGAGGAAATGCAGCGGAGATAAGGAAGTCGTGCTTCTTGTTGACGGCACCTACAGCGCTGCCCTAACCACCGCAATCAACTCCCCCTCCGTAAGCGGCAGTGGGTTGGCTTGCATACTGCTGGCTTTCGCTGCTTTCTCAGCTATGCCCGGTAGATCAGCTTCGTTAACTCCCCATGCGCCGAGCGCTGGGATTCTGAGTTCGGCTGAGAGCGCTATTACCCAGCCGATGCCATCCTCTATGCTTGCATCACTCCTGCCCGTAAGGAAACGAGCAACGGCAGAGTAGCGTTCGAGAGCCGGATGCTGTGGTACACGGGCGCGCAATCCAGCGACGTTGGCCGCCATGCCGTGTGGCAACAGCGCAGCGCAGAGCGCGCCGTGCGGGGCCTTCCATTGGCCTCCAAGCGGCGCAGCAAATCCATGCACCACACCTAATCCGGCATTCGCCAGCGCCAATCCCCCGAACAGGCTTGCCAAGGACATATCCCGTCGCGCATCCCGGTCCGCGCCATCGTGGTACGCACGGCGCAACGCGCCTGCAATGCGCCGGATCCCGTCAACACAAATGGCATCGACCAACGGATTAGCTCGTATGCTCACATACGGCTCGATGAGCTGCGTCAGGGCGTCGAGGCCGGTAAATGCGGTTATTTCAGGCGGCAGCCCATATGTCAGCTCGGGATCTACCACAGCGACCCGCGGCAGCATCAGCGCGCTTCGCAGGCTCGCTTTGACGCCGTGCTCGTTCGATCCCAGCACCGCATTCCGCGTAACTTCGCTGCCGGTGCCGGCCGTGGTTGGCACTGCAATAAACGGTAGCGGTGGGTCTGTGATGGCGCGACCTTTACCCACTATCTCGAGAAACTCGAGTGGCTCGCCTCCGTTGGTAGCGATGATGGCAATTGCTTTGCCAGCGTCGATTACGCTGCCGCCGCCAATCGAGATCACGACATCGCAGCCGGCGGCCTGCGCGTGCCGTGCACCCTCGCGAACGAGGTCGACCGTTGGCTCGCCGGACACCGCGAAGGTTTCGGCTGAGAGTGCTGAGAAAAGCGCTCGACCTCGCTCTTTCGATGCGCCGGTCACCACGAACGGTCGTGTGCCGAATGTACGAACCAGATCGGGGAGGTTGGCTGCCATGCCCTCACCGAAGATGATGCGGGTAGCGGTCGCAAACTCGAAGCGCATGTTCTACCAGTCCTGGGGTTCGGGAAAGACTGCGTTGAACTTCACACTGTGACGCGGCTCCGCCATCATGTCTGCCACCGCATCGCGCCACTTCGCGTAGTGCGCCGTCTCTTTATGTGCGGCCGCCGCTTCCGGCGAGCGGTAGACCTCGATCAGCACGAACCGAGTCGGATCGTCCTGCTGCTCCGAAACATCGAAGCGCGCAATACCAGACTTCTGAACACTCGCGCGGGCATTCTCTAGGGTTGCCTGCCGGAAGTCTGCGACCGATTCAGGTTTGACTTGCACTTGCACGCGAACGATCAGCATCGGCTTTGCCTCCGCTCCATATCTTACTGCTTCTCCCTACTCGCTCAGCTCGTCCCGCCGCCCGAATCTCAACCTGTCAACTTTTCGATTCCGGTCTCCCGGAGTAGGGCATACGTGTGCCTGCCTACAGAAAGGAAATCCCCATGCAACCTCATATATATGCGCTGACCTCTAAATCCGCCGACATCGAGGAGTTGATCCAGAAGACGAAGACCTTCGTCGCCGCGGCCAAGGCCCCCGCCACTCTCAAGGCATATCGCAACGACTGGCGCGACTTCGAGTCATGGTGCGAGGCGCATCAGCTTTCGTCGCTTCCATCGACGCCTGAGATCGTCGCCCTCTATATCGCTGACCGAGCATCTACATTAGCATCGGGCACCATCACCCGCCGCCTGACCTCCATCACAAAAGCACACCAGGCCGCTGGTTTCACCAACTCGCCCGCCACAACCCGCCACTTCATCGTCGGCGAAACGCTCAAGGGCATCCGCCGCACATTGGGTACCGCGCAGAAGGGAAAGGATCCGCTTCTTTCTGCCGACATCCGCCGGATCGTCGCCGCACGACGTAAGGACCTCCTTGGACTTAGGGACGCCGCACTCGTGTTGACTGGATTCGCGGGAGGATTCAGGCGGTCAGAGTTGGCCCGTATCCATATATATGATCTGAAATTCACGGCCGAAGGGGTCGTCATCACCGTCCTAAAGTGTGTGCTTTCGCCAGCGCTGCGTAATTGAAGAACCCGCCCTATTTCTTCCTGGGCGGAGCGGCGAGGATGCGGCGCACAGAGGTGCGTCCGATGTTGAGACGGCGGGCGATTTCGGATTTG
>JBEKOA010000154.1:0-11127 GCA_049522255.1 Occallatibacter sp. | reverse complement strand
GCGATGCGCGTCGATAGATAGCGCACCAGCGGCATGGAGTGAGAGATGAACAAATAAGTCAGCCCATACTCGCCCTGCAAGCGCCGCAGCAGATTCACAATCTGCGCACCCACACTCACATCGAGAGCCGAAACCGGCTCATCAAGTATCAGCAGCTTTGGCCGCAGGGCTAGAGCGCGGGCAATGTTGATGCGCTGGCGCTGCCCGCCAGAGAACTCGTGGGGAAAGCGATTCAATGCCGACTCGTCGAGGCCGACCTGGGCGAGAAGCTCGACTGCCTTGGCGCGCAGGGCTTTCTGCTTTTCCACCCTATCGCTAGAAAGAAGGCGAAAGGATTGGGCACCCGGGGTTCGTGGGACTCTCGATTCGCCGATCTCCGGCGATTGCTCGCTGCTGTGGATGGCCCACGGCTCGGTCACGATCTCCAGCACCTTCATGCGCGGATTGAGGGCGGCATAGGGGTCCTGGAAGACGGGCTGCATCTGGCGGCGCAGGCGGTGCAACTCGGACCGCGAGGCGCGAGCTACGTCGATGCCATCGACGCGAATGCTGCCCTGAGTCGGTTCGACCAGCCCCAGAATCATACGAGCCAACGTCGTCTTACCAGAACCCGACTCGCCGACCAGTCCCAGCGTTTCACCGGACCCAATCGAGAGCGTGACGTTTTCGACGACGGCGCGCTGTTCGGTTCGCAATCCCACCTGCCGGGGATAGCTCTTTGAAACCGCGTTCACCTCAACCAGCGCCATTTACCGATGGTACATCGCGGAGTGTGACGCCGCCTTAGCGCCCTATCCGTCGAGTCTGGGGTGCAGCTTGTGGAAGCCGGTGGCCCGCTGATACGACCAGGCAAAGGCGGCCAGCTTCGCGTCCTGATAGTGGCCGGCGAGGAAAGTGAGCGAGACCGGCGTTCCCGGCCCGCCAATGTCGTCGCTGTCGCCGTCGTCGATCTTGGGCGGAGGGGGCGCACCGGCGCCGCGCAGCCCATTGGGCAGGATGAGTGCCGGATGGCCGGTCAGGTTGGTGGCCGTCAATTGCGTATTGGTCGAGGGGGTCACTATGATGTCGACCTGGTCAAAGAGCGCATCGACCTGTTCAATGGCCAGGGTCCGCGCGCGATTGGCCTGGATGTACTCGACCGCCGGATATAGGCGAGCAATGCGAAAGGCGTTGGGCCAGTCTTCGACGCCCTGCCCGGTCAGCAGTTTGTCGCGCCCGGAGAGGGTGAGATCGTCGAAGGCCGCGGCAGCCTCTGCGGTGAGCAGGTTTGCCATGGCATCCCAGGGCAGCTTGGGTAGCTCGACGGGAGTCAGCGCGATTCCCATCGATTTCAACTTGGCCAGCGCGGCGGCTTCAAAGCGCCGGTCATAATCCCGCCGCGCGCGCGCATCCTTGAGTTGAGTGTTCTTCTCTTCGCGCTTCGCTAGCTCCTCGGCAGTTTCGTTGGCTACGGGATCGAGGAGCTTGAGCGGCGGCAGCGGGTCGAATTCGCTCTTGAGGTAGCCGATGCGCAGGCCGCGCAGGTCGGTCTTCGGCTGCCAGACAAAGGGCGCAGGGTGAACCGCGGCGTCTCTTCCGTCCGGCCCGTGAATCGCCGCCAGAATGAGTGCGCAATCCTCAACTGAACGCGCGATGGGGCCAAGCTTGTCCATCGTCCAGCTCAAGGCCATGGCGCCGGTGCGCGGTACGAGACCAAACGTAGGCCGGAGACCGGTCACACCGCAGCGGGTGGAGGGAGACGAGATGGAGCCCAGCGTCTCGGAGCCGATCGCGAAGGCGACACATCCGGCCGAAACAGCGCTGGCCGAGCCGGCCGAGGAGCCGCTTGAGCCCTGCTCCGGATTCCAGGGATTGCGTGTGCGCCCGCCAAACCACTTGTCGCCCAGGGCAAGCGCGCCGAGCGAAAACTTGGCCACCAGCACGGCTCCGGCCGCATCCAGCCGCTGGACCACGGTTGCGTCCTCGTCGAAGGACTGTTTCTCGAAGCCGCCGGCACCCCAGGTTGTCGGGTAGCCCTTGACCGCCAGCAGATCCTTCGCGCCCCAGGGAATGCCGTGCAGCGGACCACGGTGGTTTCCGGCGGCGATCTCGGCATCGGCGGCACGGGCCTGGGCCAGAGCCCGCTCTTCGGTGAGCGTAATAACAAAATGCAGCTTGGGGTCGTAGCGCCTGAGCCGCTCCAGATACATCTTGGTCAGCTCGAGCGAGGTGATCTTGCGCGTCCGCAACAGCGCGCCGAGTTCGGCCACCGAGGCAAAGGCCAGGCTCTCGATGTGCCCTGAAGCGGGCAACTCGGGCGGTTCAGTCTCGGGGTTGTCATACGGGACAATGATCGTCTCGCCGGTACCGGTGAGCCCCTCACAACCTCCGTGAGCGTCCATCTGCGCCTCGGCCGGCAGGGGATGAAAGACGAAAGCCGGCGGCACGGAGTTGGCCATCTTCAGCGCGCGGATCGGCTCATAGGCATCCCGCTGTCCGTTGAGCCCTTCGAGCATCAATTGCTTTTGCTCGGCGGTGAAAGGACCAACCCCTGCCAACGTGGCGGCCTGGTCGATCATCTCCGGAGTGATCTTTGGCGGCTCAGGCGGCTTGGCCGGCGGGACCGCGTCCGGATTCGTGCCGGGGCTCGCGTTCGAATTAGCGTCTGGGTTCGCGCCTGGAGGTGTTTGAGGCGCGGTTTGCTGGGCCTGCGCGGCCAGTGTATAGAGAACCCCAGGCAGCAGGGCGGAGGTGATTCCCGCACGGCTGCAGGCAGCTAGAAAAGCTCGACGATCCAAAGTCATGGCGGCGAGGTCCTTTCAGAGAAATGGGCCCTTGCGAAAACTATAGCCCACTCAGGCGGGGTCGCCTTTGAACACCCGAAGATTGGCGCAACAGATTGAGTGCGGCTAAATTCGTTTGGAGAATTCAGGAGGCGGTGACCAGAAACCCAGCCGAATTAGCGTTCAGATCCAATAGAAAAGGAGATGACTGGCATTGTCTACAGAAATTCACCGGCAACGAGAGTGGCTTCCCGCCTCTAGCTCGTGGCGGCGGGGGGCGGTGCGGCGGGTGCGGGTGTGCTGCTGGGAGTGCTGTCCTTTGCGGCGGCAGGCGCCTTGGTCTCGGCTGGCGCGGCTGCGGGAGCAGTTTCGGCGGTGGACGGGCTGGCTTTCGCAGCGTAGTCGTTCACATACCAGCCGGCACCCTTGAAGTGCAGGCGTGGCGCGGTAAGGGGGCGCTCGAGCACACCCTGGCACACCGGGCAAACAAGCTCCTGCTTGGAACTGAAGTTCTGGATTTTCTCAAAGCGGTGGCCGCACTGGGTACACCGATACGCATACAACGGCAAAGTTCTCACCCCTGGCAAGCAGAATGACCCACTTCACCTATTGTATCGGCAGGGCGGCAAATCCTCTGCAAATTGCTGCCCAATCCCGTCCCGCCGCACCTGCTCTATCTCAGTGCACAGCGATCAAGACAGACGCCGAGTGGTTCTCCCATGCAAGCGTGAGCTTGCCGGTGGTGCCTCCCAGGTCAGCGATGGTGTACTTGAGGTTCTCGACGGTCGCAAGCGGTTTGCTCATGCTCATCTTGACCCGGCCCAGATCCTGCGCCTTGTCGTATTGAGTACCCCACTGGCCGGTTTGCTTATTGACGATGAGCACCCAGGCGTCGGGGTCCGAGAGATCGACATAGAGCGTATAGTCTCCCTTGGGCACGGCCAGTCCGCCGAAGGTCAGGTCAGCCTCGGTATGCAGCTTGGTCGCCGAATTGGCTCCGGCGCGCCACACCGGGTAAGTGGGATCGTGGCCGATGAGCCCGTCCTTACCGAAGAGATGGCCGGCGCGTCCCTTGACGCCAGGGGAGCTGTAGGTGACGCTGATGACTTTGCCGCCAATGGTCGCCGACTCGGTGGCTGGCGGGCTCTTCGGCGGGCCTTGCTGGGCAGAGAGGGTGAGCGTGGCGGCGACGAGCAGGCCGGTACAAATCAAAAGGCGCTTCACAAGCATTTACCTCCGTGGGAATGAATCCCGCCGGGAACTTGAGCCCGGACGCAACGATTGTCGCACTCGCCGGTCCTCAAGGGGAAACCGGTGACTGAAACCGGAGTGGCCGGCAGCCACAGCGCGGCTTGACGGAAAGGTGCGAATCCATTCCGGCAAGCGATTCACCGGGATTCTACCTGTTGGGGCGAATAAGCTCAGCCGGTGCCAAGGAGGGTGCGATATACTCCAATCGCAGCGAAAACAAGGAGGTTGACGATGCGTTTCAACGGGATTTGGAAGTTGGCGGCAGGTGGTGCGCTGGCCGTGACGATGATGGCGCCGGCTGCGATCATGGCGCAGGGCAGCGATGCAGTGCTCAAACCAGCGGAGATGCAAAAGCTGCTGCCTGCAACCGTCTTCTATCGCGGACAGACGGCGCCCACCCAGTTGCGGAACTCCGGCGGTGTAAAGCTGGCAGACGGCTTCTACGTGGTGGCCGCACTGGTGGACACCAGTGGCTACACGACCGGCGTGCAGGCGAAGTATCAGGCCTGCTTGTTCACCGAGGTTCCCATCAAGCTGGGCGGGCAGAGCCTTGCGGCGGGCGCATACGGCGTGGGATTCGTTGCCGAGAACAAATTCGTCGTAACCGACGTAGGTGGGCATGACGTGCTCACAGCAGACGCGGGCGAGGATCCGGGACTCAAGCGGCCCATGCCATTGCAGGTCGTGGCCGACCCGGCCGGCGGCTTCCGGCTTTACCTGGGACGCAAGTACGTGGTCTTCAGCCGGTAGGCCTTTCGGCAACGCTTCATGCCGAAAGCCGGCATTTCCATCCATTGTTCACCTTCACCCGATGCGAGGAACGCGAGTCAGCGATCGCGTTCTTCACAGGCTTGAGAACGAAAGTTCTGGAAGAATCGGGGCTGGTGAGACTAACATGGTGTTTCAGGCATCCAGTTATGTTCGAGTTGCGGTTTTTGAAAAAAGGGGAGGATAAACAGATGAGTTACCGTTCTTTCAGGTCTCTTTGCCAGGTTTCGGCTTTGGCATGTCTTGCATTGGTGCCCATGGGCTGCAAAAAGCCCCCGGCGGTGACCTTGGCGTGCCAGGCCAATCCACCGGCCATATTCCCCGGCGACGCGGTCACGGCGACCGCAACCGCTGGATCTGTGGATACCAACAAGAAAAACAATGTGATCTACGACTGGTCGGGAACCGGCGTAACTGGCAGCGGCGCTTCGGCTACGGTCAATACCGCCGCACTGACGCCCGGCAGCTATACGGTGAAGGCAACCGTCAAGGAAGGCAAGAAGGGCAAGGAGGGCTTGAAGCCCGGCCAGTCCGCCGACTGCACCGCCAGCTACACGGTGAAGGAGTATGAGCCACCGACCCTCGCCTGCGCGGCCAGCCCGGTTACCATCAAGCCCGGTGAGACCAGCATGGTAACGGCGACCGGCCTGAGCCCGCAGAACCGCCCGCTGACCTATACCTACTCTGCCGCCGCGGGCTCGATCAGCGGCAGCGGAGCGACAGCCACATTCTCCTCGGCGGGCGCGCCCACCGGAAGCGTTGGGATCTCCTGCAATGTGGCCGACGATAAGGGCCATACCGCGGCTGCGAGCACCAGCGTGACCATCCTTGCCCCGTATGTCGCACCGGTTCCGCATACCCAGACGCTCTCTGCGATCAGCTTCGCGGGAGACAGCAAACGTCCGGAGCGGGTGGACAACGAAGCCAAGGCGCAGCTTGACGCGGTTGCCCTGAGCCTGCAGCAACAGCCGGATGCCAAGGTTGTGCTGGTGGGTAATGCGACGGCGGATGAGAAGGCGATGCCGAAGCATCACAAGAAGCACGCCAAGATGGTCGACGTCGCAGCCCAGCGCGCCGTCAATGTCAAGGAGTACCTGGTCACTGAGAAGGGCATCGACCCGGCCCGCGTTTCCGTGGCGACCAGTGCTGCCGACGGCAAGATCGTGACCCCGTATCTGGTGCCCGCAGGCGCCGACTTTGCCGCCGACGTCACTGGAACATCTCCAGTGGACGAGAGCGCTGTGAAGCCGGAGGTGCGCAAGCCCCTCAACGAGCGGCATCATCACAAACACGCGGCCAAGAAGATGAGCATGTAGCCGTCTGAAAAGAAGCACCGCTGCACAAGTGCGATCGGATCAGCACATCTGATCCGACATTCGCGCGGAGGAATCGAAGCCAGCCTTTCGGGGCTGGCTTCGGTGTTTTTGGCGCATTGCAACCATTGCTTCGGGAAGAATAGAGGGAAGCGAAGATCGATTGCAAACGACATATCGATTTTTGAGAGATCTACGTGAATTACGGATCGAAATGGAAGCGGTAGCTTTCTCGCAAGTCATTTATAATCTGTATGTTTTACCTAAAATAGGTCCTTCCGGTTAACCTTCTTGCGAGGTTCGCATCTAATGGAACAAGGAGGAAAGACAATGCGTCGAATCCACAAAGCAAGCGTTCTGCTATCCACTGTGCTCTTCAGTGCAGCGGCAGTCGCAGCTCAGACCGCGACCGACGCCACTGCCCAGAGTATTCCTGACATGGACGGGATCACCCCGGCCCAAGTCGTGTATGCACCCAAGGCCGACTTAACCGCCAGTCGCCTTGATGGAATTCCGAACGAAGCAAAGCTGGTCCTGAGCCTTGTAGTCGACCAGCAAGGTAAGGCTGAAGATGTCAAGGTTATCGACTCGGAAGATCCGGCCTTGAACGATCCCCTGATCGCAGCGGTTCGCAAATACCAGTTCCGCCCAGCCTCGCAGGACAATGAGCCCGTTCCTTATCCCATGAACCTGACCTTTGTGGTTCAGCAATAATCTGGGTCGGGAACCACTAGCCTGAGACAGGCTGCCGGGTGAACGCACCTCCCGGCATTTCGAGCAGGCCCGCGGCAGGGTCGCAGGTCTTCTTGTCTCCAAAATCGGCAAAAAACACGGCCGGCTTCTCCGCTAGGGGAGAAGCCGGCCGCGTCTTTGTTGTGGATGACGTCTACGCCTTGGCCGTGGTCAGTGCCCCCAAATCGGCTGCCAGTTTTTCCGTAGAGAAGGCCTCGATCAGATCGCCTTCCTTGATGTCGTTAAAGCCGCCGAGGCCGATGCCGCATTCCATGCCGTTGGTGACTTCGCGGGCGTCGTCTTTGAAGCGCTTGAGTGAGCCGATTTTGCCCTTGAAGACCTGCTCGGCGCCGCGCATGACCTTGACCTCGGCATCGCGGCGGATCACGCCGTCTTGCACGCGGCAGCCGGCGATGGTGCCGACCTTGGGAATGCGGAAGACATTGATGACCTCCGCGCGGCCCAGGTAATTTTCCTTGAAGGTTGGGTCGAGGAGTCCGAGCATGGCCAGGCGCATCTCGTCCGCCAACTCATAAATGATGGAGTGGAGGCGAATCTCGACGCTCTCCTGCTGCGCGAGTTCGGCGGCCTTGCGCTCGGGGCGGACGTTGAAGCCAATGATGATGGCGTTCGAGGCCGTCGCGAGCAGCACGTCGCTCTCGGTAATGGAACCGACGCCCGAGTGAATGACCTTGACGCGGACTTTTTCAGTCGACATCAGGACCAGCGAGTCGGCAAGCACTTCGACCGATCCGGTGACGTCGCCCTTGATGATGAGGGGCAGGTCTTTGACACCGGCCTGGCGAATCTGCTCGGCAAGGCCTTCCAGCGAGACGCGGGAACTCTTGGCCAACTGGGCGTCGCGCTCCTTCATCTTGCGGTATTGGGCGATGCCCTTGGCCTTGTCGCGATCGGCTACGACCAGGAAGGTGTCGCCTGAGTCGGGCATCGATTCGAGGCCGAGGACTTCGACCGGAGTGGAGGGACCGGCCTCTTCGATGGGGCGGCCGCGATCGTCGAACATGGCGCGGACCTTGCCGAAGGTGTTGCCGACGATGTAGCTGTCGTTGAGGTGGAGGGTTCCGTCTTGTACCAGGACGGTAGCCACTGCGCCGCGCCCGCGATCGAGCTTGGCCTCTAGCACCGAACCGACAGCCTTGCGGCCTGGCGTCGCCTTGGGAGCTTTGATATCGGAGACCAGGCAGATCATCTCCAGCAGCAGGTCGAGGTGAATGCGCTTCTTGGCTGAGACTTCGACGAATACCGTGCCTTCGCCGCCCGCCGCCCATTCTTCGGGAACCAGGCCGCGATCGGCAAGCTGCTTTTTGACCCGATCGGGGTTGGCGTCGGGCTTGTCGATTTTATTGACGGCAACGATGATGGGCACGTCGGCCGCTTTGGCGTGAGCGATGGCCTCGATGGTCTGGGGCATGACGCCGTCATCGGCTGCAACCACGATCACAACGATGTCCGTCACCTTGGCTCCGCGGGCTCTCATGCGGGTAAAGGCTTCGTGGCCAGGGGTGTCGAGGAAGACGATTTCGCGGCCCGAGGCCGGCGAGCCTTCCTTGGAGAACTTCACCTTGTAGGCGCCGATGTGCTGGGTGATGCCGCCCGCTTCGCCGGCTGCTACGTCGGTTTCTCGGATGGCGTCGAGCAGCGAGGTCTTGCCGTGATCGACGTGGCCCATGACAGTCACAACGGGGGAGCGGGGAACTTCGAGCTCGCCCGTGTTTTCGGCTTCGAGAACTTCTTCGATGGCCTGGTTGGCGATCTCCTCTTCATAGCTGATGACGGTGGCCGCGGCGCCGAACTTGGCAGCCACGTCCTTGACCATCTCGGCGTCGAGAGACTGGTTGACGGTGACGAAGATGCCGCTCATGAGCAAGGTCGCGATGAGATCCTTGGCGCGGACTTCGAGCTTTTCGGCCAGGTCCTTGACACTGATTCCCTCGGTGACGGTGATCTCGCGGGTGATGGGTAGTGGCTCGCCGCCATATTGCACACCGCCATAACGTGGCGGCGGCACAAAGCCCTTCATCGGGCCTTCTTTGGTCTTGGGGTATTGCGGTCGTCCACCGCGCCCTCTTGACGGAGCGCGCGCCGGACGAGGAGGGGCCTCTCCGGTTGACGGAGCGCCACCGGGCCTCGGTGGGCCGCCAGGACGTGGTGGACCGAATCCTGGCCGTGCGCCAAAGCCGGGACGCACTCCGGGCGCTCCGGGCGCCCCTGTGCCAGCGTAGCCACCAGGAGTGGTACGGGTAGGATGCTTGGGACGTGGTCCGCCTGGGAATTGGCCAGGCGCTCCCGCAGGCCCGCTCGAGCTTCGCTGGGGATAGCTGCCGGGGCCGCTGGAGGGCCTGTTACGGTCAAAGATCGGCCTGCCGCGCTGAATTCCGCCGGCAGCGATTCCGCTGTTGGCCGAGGGCGGAGCGACAACCACAGGGGGCGCGGTATAAACCGGACGGGGCCCTGTTTGCGGCATGACCATGCGGCGGGCGGGTAATGCCGGGGTGGGCGATGGAGTATGGGTATGCCCTTTGGTTCGGTGGGCGGGCTGAGCCGCCGGGGGGGCAGCAAGATCGGGTTCAGCGAGATCGATGGCGGCTAAGATTTCTTCCTTTGGCGCAATAGCCTCTGCTTCGGCAGCCGGCGCGGCTGTGATCGTGAGGGTCTCAGCGGCTTCCGCGGCTGGGGCTGCAACAGTCTGTGACAGGGGAGCCTCTGCGACCACCGCTGAAGCGGCGGGCGCGACGGCATCGGGAGTTGTAACCGGGGGCGCGACGGGCTGTTTGACTGCTGTTGGTTGCTCGGCGGCGCGCTGATGAGCTTCGCGGACGGGCTGAGCTGTCGGCAGCTTGGCCACTACGGCCACCGGGGGCGGAGCGGCCGCGCCAGCAGCGCGGGGCGCAACTGCGGCGCCAGCCGGAGCCTTGGCAACCACCGGCCCCACGGGCGGGCGGCTGGCAATTGCGGGCGGTGGCGGCGCAACCACGATGGGCGGCGCGGAGCGGGGCTGGGGAACAATCTTGCGTGGTTCCGGGCGAGGCGGCGCTACGGGCGCAGGCGCGGCGGAGACCACCGGAGGCGCTGGGCGCGGCGTGGCTTGCTGCGGCGCAACAGGAGCCGCGACGGTGGGCTTCGCGGGCGCATGGCCGTGGCGCGCCACCGCTTCGTCTTCCTGTTTCTTGGCCAGAATGGCCTTCAGCACATCGCCGGGTTTGGAAATATGCGAGAGATCGATTTTGGGCGTAATGCCCTGCGAGGCGCGAGACGCCTGTGCGCCTGCCTGGCCTGCAGGCCGCGATCCGCGGTCAAAATGCGCGCGCACCTTGTCGGCCTCGTAGTCTTCCAGCGAGCTGGAATGAGTCTTCCCGGCGGCCAGGCCGAGCTCTGCCAATATGTCGAGAACCTGTCGGCTCTTGACCTCCATCTCGCGCGCAAGATCGTTAATTCGAACCTTACTCATCCGCCTCTTTTCAAATTGTGACGCCCAAAGCCCTTAGTTGCTCATAGCTACCTCATGGCATTGGCTGTTTTCAAAAAACCTTCTGTTTTTGCCAGATCGGGCTTCAAAGACGCGGCGCACCTTATGCGCCGTGCTTTTTGGCCGACTGCTCGTCTGTTGTCGCACTTTCAGTTTCAATCGATTCCAGCAATGGCTCTTCGGCGCTTTGAGCATCTTCCCCGAGCGCCTTAGCCGGCTGATCTTCCAACGTTTCAACTTCCGCCTCATCGGCCGGAGGGACATTCTTAATCGCCTCTTCAGCCTCAGTGCGGATCTCCGTATCCTCTTCAGCAGCCCGGACACTTTCCGCTTCGGTGATGACCGCGGCGTCGTTTTCAGCCTCTGCTTCGCCGACGGCCAGAACTGCTTCGCGCCCCTCTTCACTTGTCGCCGATTCCGCACTCGCGCCCTCGGCGGTTTCAGCAACGAAGCCTTCCTCACCCGCTTCAAACTGACCGAAGTAGTGGCGGACGGCAACCGAAATCCGTTCGAGTGTTTTTTCGCCGATGCCGGGAATCTCTTCGAGCTGTTCGGGCGTCATGTCGGCCAGCGCCTCGACGGTGGTGATGCCGGCGGCCACGAGCTTTTGAATGATGCCATCGCCCAGCTCAGAGACCTGCTCGATCGGCGTGGAGGGACCGCCGGTGAGGTCCTGCATCTGCTGCTCGACCTCCTGGCGCTTTTCCTCTTCGCTCTTGATGTCGATCTTCCAGCCCAGCAGTTTGGCCGCGAGGCGCACGTTCTGCCCCTTCTTGCCGATGGCCAGCGAGAGTTGCGTATCGTCGACGATCAC
>JBEKOA010000153.1:0-11277 GCA_049522255.1 Occallatibacter sp. | reverse complement strand
TCCACCCGGCAACGAAACGATCTGGAGAGGATTAACACGCCTTGTCGACATCCAACTCGGCGTCATCATGGGGGCTGAAAATGTGGGTAATTGAAAGCGCTTCAGCGTGGGGAAAAGGGATTCCACGAATTTGCTACGGAATCCCATCGGGACGGCGCAAGCAGATTATTTACGCAGTAGCCAATGGCCCATGAGAGATGTTTTCCAGCCACCTTGATGGGATTTACGCAACCAGTTCTATTGCCGAGAAGATTCGTCAGTCGATTTGGGCTGCTCCCTATCGGCCGTTTGCCCCGACACGGGCAAGATCTGCACCAGCGGGGTAGCCGCAACCTCGGCCGGCCCCATGGCGGCCTCGTGCTGGCGGCGGGCGGCCGCGTCCAGATCCACGGGTATACCACCCCCCACGATCTCCGGTGCGTTATGGCGAAAGTCCAACTCGCGCGTAAGGCGGTAGACCACCGGCAGCGCCACCAGCAGCGCAACGAAGGCCACCCAACTGCCATCAAGGCCATAACCGCCGCCCGTCAGCCAGAACGATCCCATGGGATTGCCCTCGACGACCGGCGAGTGGCTGCTGTCGCCGCTGATGGCCAGCCCAAAGACCAGCGCGCGGCTGGCCTTCCAGCCAAAGTTGATTCCCCAGCTTACCCACAAAGCGCGCGTTCGCAGATAAGCAGTCGAGAGCACGAGACTTAACACCAGGGATACGGCGACGCTTGATCGGCCTGAGCCCGGCAGCAGCGCCTGTACGATGGCATAGAAGGCAGCAAAGCCCAGCGTCGCTCCAAGCGGGCCGACTGACTGCTCGAAGCGCTGAAATCCATAGCCGCGAAAAGCCACTTCTTCTGCCAGCGCGAGCAGCGCGAAGAACGCGGCGTCGGCTGCCAGCCATCCCCAGGCCGAGGGCTCAAGGATCAAGACAATGGCGACTCCGCCGCTCACAACCATCGGGAGCACACAGGCCACGGCCAGCGCCCAGCCCACAGCCAGCCCCAATCCGATCTCGCCCTGCCAGCCGGCACGCCTTGGCAATCCCTGCGCGCTCAACGGACGCTGCTGGCGGTCGAGTGTGAAGCCCATGCTCGCATAGCCCATCAGCAGCAACAAGACCAGCATGGCCTGCTCGGCCAACGGCCGCCACTGCTCACTCGCCATCCCCAGCGCCGCATGGTGAGCCAGCGTCCGCGCCAGGAAAAACCAGAGCACGGCGAGGATGAATCGCAAGTAAGCGCGGAAGCGGCCGCCGGCAGCCGGGTATCGACTCATGTGCAACTATCCTTCCGTGTAGAACTGCGCAATGTTGCGGAACTTGGCTTGGCGAGCGGCCACCAGTTCATCGACCGGCAGAGCCTTGAGCTCGGCCAGGTGCCGCTTGAGCACGGCGCCCAACAGCCCCGTGCCTGCTTCGCGGTCCACGTGAATACCCTCCGCCGGCTCCTGGACGATCTCGTCCACGCAGCCCAGAGCAGCGACCTCAGGCGCCGAGATGCGCATGGCCTCGGCGGCAAGTTGCTTGTGCGCCGCGTCCCGCCACATGATGGCCGCGCAGGACTCGGGAGTAATGACAAAATAGAGCGCATTCTCCAGAATCAGAACGCGATCGCTGACGGCCAGAGCCAGCGCGCCGCCCGATCCGCCCTCGCCGCTGATGACAGAGATGGTGGGCACGCGCAACCTCGACATCTCCAACAGATTCCGAGCGATGGCCTCGGCCTGCCCCCGCTCTTCCGCGCCCAGGCCCGGATACGCGCCGGGAAGATCGATGAAGCTGATCACCGGCCGGCCGAACTTCTCAGCCAGCTTCATGGCCCGCAACGCCTTGCGGTAGCCCTCGGGATGCGGCATACCGAAGTTGCGCCTCACGCGATCCTTGGTTGTTCCGCCCTTGCGGTTGCCAATCACCAGCACCTCTTCGCCTGCCAGCCGCGCCATGCCACAGGCCACGGCCTCGTCGTCGCCATACGCGCGATCCCCGTGAATTTCGCTGAAATCGTTGAAGATCCGCTCGATCAAGTCCATTGGATAGGGCCGCTCGGGATGCCGTGCACGCTCGATCCTGATCCACGCCGGCGAGGCCGCCTTCGCCTCGGTGGAGTTCCCTTGTTCCTGTTCGCTCATCAATTCCTTGTCGGGTCCAGATTGGGTGGGGCTCAAGACGGTCGCACACTTGCCGCCTGTGCCGATTCTACGGGGTGCAGGCGCCCTGGACAAACTGGCAGCCGTGGGTGGCCTCCGGTTGCCCATTACTTGGAATCCGGCCGCCTTTCCCGAGCGCCAGGCTGCGGAGTCTGCTCGCGGACAGTCGAGTCGGAGTACCCTTCGCAGATTTCGAGATTGAATACCCTGCCTTCTGGAGTACGGACCACAGCCCCGATCACTGAACCGTTGCTGGCCACGGTGTATTTGTAGGAATACGAAGTGCCATCGTCGAGAGTCTGCTTCACAACCCTGCCATGATCGTATTCGTTGCGCAGCAGCACACGCGGTTCGCTCTTCGCATCCGAAGCGACACTGAAGGTCAGCAGGTGCTGTGTGTCGTCGTATTCGTAATGGAAGACTTCGCCGGATGGATAGGTAACGGTAGTGAGCCGGTTGCTCCCGTCATAGCCGTAGCGCACCCTTCGCCCGCGACTGTCAACGATTTCGGCAACGTGGCCGCCCGGCCCATAACTGAGTCGCAGCCAACTTCCATTTGGAGATGTCAACTGAGTGAGCCTGCGAGTTTCATCGCGATTGAATTTGAGTTCCTGGCCCAGAGCATTGCGGATACCGATCAAATAACAGAGAAGCTTGGAATCGCTGCATGGAAGAAAGGTCTTCACTTCGCCGTCATAACGTTTCAGATCGTAGTGACCAAATGGAATTGTCCGCCAGCGCATTTCGTAGTACTTTCCCGAGTATCCTGTATCGATGTATTTGGCGAATGACTGAAACGGCATCCAAATCGGGACACGCCGCAGTTCGTCCCGGGAACCATCCGCATGAGCAATGTAGTCTCGGATATTGTCATTTGAGTACAAAAAATCGTCGTAGTTGTCGGTGCCGCTGATCCCGAAGGGATGCGAGCCGCCCCAACCGGCGCGAGTTACGCGCTCAAACTGGATCGGAACCGCGTCTGGAAGGCTGAAGTCAATGTGCCTGTCGACAAGTATGCCCGAGGCTACGCTGACTTTGAAGATTTCCCGCGATTCATCTTGGTCTGGGAGATTCGGGTCTTCATCATCGTATTCCTGAATCGAAGCTCCGGGTAGCGGCTTGATGCCCTTGTTTGCCGAATATGTCAGAAAGATGCCCGGACTGCTTATGGCTTCGCCCGAAGATGTGCGGGCTGGATCGAGGTCGGATTCATAGATATCCTCGGCCGGAATGCCAGGATCGAGATAGTTGTGAAGCAGGCTGGTAGGATCATTGTTCGCTGGCAGATGCCAATAAAGGACGGCTACATCCTTCAGCAGAATACGCCGCACCCGCGCCTGGAATTCCTTACAAGCGATGTTGGCATCCTCTTTCCCTTGCTCCTTGTTGTACCAAGTCATTTCCTGATTGGCCGAGATGACGGCATCGCGCCAGTAACGCTGAGTCCGTGAACGCGACCAGTCGTTTCGGATCGAGTGCATGTCAGCGTCAGTGAAGCCGATGAGGTGAGCGTTCGGGTTGGCCGCGAGATCGGGATGTTCCCGCTTGATCTGCTCATAGAGCAATTCGGCGACGTACTGTTTCCGGTCGGAATCCCAGGCAGACTGTGCCACGGTCATCGCCGGAAGCACTTGCACGTCGAGCGCATACTTCGAGCGCAGCCACTGCGCGAAGTCATCGAGCGAGTATGGAGCTGGGTGATCGCCCATCTGCACAAGATAGATGCGACCATTGCCTTTCAGCTCATCCACGCGGGCAACCGGCCCCTCGTGGCGTTCGGTGGCAGTTCGTACTTCAAGCAGGCTGTGGGCTGGGTGCGCCTGATTCCAAGCTTCGCGCACCTTCGCTCTCTGCATCAAAAGATGGCCCACATACACAATCAGGGCTACACTGCAGACAAGATATACAGCGCAAACAATGAGCCAGATTCGGAATGCCTTCGGCCTTCTGGGCTGTGCTACGGCGTCGGATGAAACCGCGCCGGAGGTCTCGCAGGCGGGACACAGGCCATCGATCATCGCTGAGCCGCAGCGCAGACAAAATGCGTCGGAATTCATGCGAACAATCTAACACGGCAGACTCTGCTTAAGCCGAACGGCTAAAGCAGGACCTGAGATGGAGTACTCCGGCGCACTTGGCGCAGCCTATCACATTGGCTCGGACTTCTCGTCCGCTGGCCTCTTCCCCGAACCGACGCCCTGCTCTGGCGATTTCAAAGGCTCCGGAGCCTGCTCTTCTTTGGACACCTCGGCATCGGCAGCGGGTTTGGCGGCAAATTCAACCTTCGGAGCATCTGGCTCCCAATGCTCATTGAGCAAACGCAGCAACTCCGCCATCGTCTTCGGTTCCGCGACGGGCTGGGCGGGCTGCTCAATCTTCTGCGTTGGAGGCTCCCACCGCTGAGCGGCTGAAGGAGGTTTATCTGCCCCCGGAGTGGCTTCGGCAGGGGGTTGGGCGGCAAACTCGATCTTCGGCGCTGGAGGTTCCCACCGCTCGGTGAACGAATGCAGCGCTTTTGCGATCGTCCTGGCTTCGGAGACCAGTCGCGCGGTGAATTCAAGCCTCGGCGCATCCGGCTCCCACCGCTCGTCGGACGAAGGCTTTGGTGTCGCGTCTGAGGCCGGCTCGATGGCGGATTCAATAGCGTACTCAGATTCGGGGACAACCGGCCTTGGCTTCAGGGCAGCAGAGAAATCGTCTTGGGGGTGCTCATCTGGCTCGGGATCAGCTTCAGCTTTAGCGATAAAGTAGTCGGACAATCTGAAAGCCGGTTCATCAGCAGACTCAAACTGCGCCTGATCTTCTGAGGATTCAACCTCAGATTCTGGCGCCGGGGCCGGTTGAACCTCAGTTCTTTCAAAGGGCTCAAAGGCGATTTCAACATTGGGCACGACAGTTGCTTCGGTCTCGGCTTCGATGGGTTCCGATTCCTCGCCAGAAACGTGTTCGGTTGCTGCTGACTGCTCCGGTCCGGTCTCAGCTTCGGCGGATGCAAAAAAGCCAGGGGGCAGGGGTGAAACAGGCAAAACGAATTCCTCAGTGACTAAAGCCGCCGTTGGTTCTTCCGGCTCCAGCGCCTCTTGCGGTTCGATGGGGGGGCGGAAACCCTCGCGTCCTTCCAGCTCAACAGCCTCCTGTGTCACGCCCCCTCTGACCGGCTCGATGGCGGATTCTATCGCCGGTTCGCCCAGCCCCAACGCGTCGACAGAGACAAGCTCGATTTGTGCTGGCAGCTCAGGTTCAGCGAAGGCTTCCACCCCGGCTTCAGTGGTGGGTTCGATAGCGGCACCGCTCGCCTGTTCGACTTGCACCGCATCCTCGGTCGGCGCTGGCCCGACTTGCGATGACGCCTCGCATTCGGCCTCGAATTCAACCACAGCTTCCGGCGTGAAATCGGCAACGGATTCGGCGACGGTTTCACCAGCGAGTTCGGCAGTGGGTTCTTGAGTGGCTTTGCTTTGCTGATCGACAGGCTCCGGTTCCTCGACAGGCACCGGCTCGACTTCCGCTGACGGCTCGGCTCCAGCCTCAGCTACGGACTCGATAACGGGCACGGCAGCTGGTTCAGTCTCAGCCTCAACAACCGCTTCGGTAGAGGGGTTGACGGCGAGTCTCGTCTCAGGGTCGGCCGGCTCCAACTCCTCGCCAAGCCAAGGCGCAGCTTCCAGCGACGCCTCGGGTTCAGCCTCCGTCTCCGCAACAGACTCGACATCCGAATCAATCCCCGCCTCGACCGGTTCCGGCTGGTCGGCAGTTGCACGCTCGGCATCCGCAGACGGCTCGGCCTCAGCCGCAACTTCAGCAAGAGGCTCGACGGCAGATTCGGGAACCGGTTCACCAACCGTCTCACATTCCGGCTCGACTAACTCCGTCTCCTCCGCTGAAGCAGGAGCTGCTCCCGCTGCCGGTTCGAGCTCAGTTTCAGCTTCAATGGCAGGTTGATTCGCGAGCTCGATAACGGGTTCGGCTTCAAGATCCAGTGCCTTCAACGGCTCGAAAGCCTCAGGCTGCGCTTCTATAGGCGACTCGGCTTCGGCCGCAGCATCAACTTCCGGCTCGATAGGAGCATCGCTCTTGGGCTCGACCGTTTCCAACACTTCGGCAGCGACGAGAGGCTCAGCTTCGGCTGACACCTCGGGTTCAATCACAGCTTCAATAGCCGGTTCGGCGGCAGTTGAGGCAACTGCTTCGACGCCAGGCTCTGCCGCTTCGCCAGCTTCAGCAGCCATCAGCAGGTCGACGCGATACCCGGCGGCCTCTGCGGTCGCTAAAGCTTCCTCAATGCTCCCACTCATTGCTTCGACCGCCGCACGATTGCGCGCCGCACGGCCCGGAGCCGTCTCGCTGGCAAGACGAAGCAGCGAAGGCATCAGCAGCCACCAGAGCAGCTCCTCGTAGGGCTCGCGAACCAGGAACTCATACCCTCCGGCGGAGTGCACCCCCGTCAACCAGCGCACATCCGGGTCAAGCCACAATGTGGGACTCAAGGCCGGCGCGACCGCCTCCCGTTCGACAGGGAATGGCGCCGGCTCAGCGGCCAGGGGAATGGCTTCAACAGATGTTTCTTCTGGCTTGCCCGCACCGGCGCCCGCACCGGTGAGCAGTCCCACTTTGACCCTTGCAGCGACACGCCATGCTTCTTCGTTTTCGAACCCAAGCGCGGTAAAAACCTGGGCGAAGGGCTCGCGCAAGCGGAGACGGTCAAAGAGATCCAGCGCGATAGGCTCCGGCTTCTCCGCGTCGAAGGACTCGGCCAGCAGTTCCAGGCAGCACCAGCCAAGCACCGGACCCCACATGGCCGTAGCCGTCAACTGCGGACTGGGACTGGGCAGCATGCGGCGAGCGGCAGGGCTCCACGGCGCCGGGAAGAGAACTTCAACAGACGGAATCCGCATGGCGGCACGCAGCCGTCCGCGGAAGGCCGCTCCAAGCAATACGGGATTCGCGGGTTGGTCTCCGGCCAGCTTGCCGGACCCTCCGATGAGTGCCAGATAAGCCTTCTGCGCCGCGCGCAATAGGTTTTCGCAGCGCGTCCACGCCTCGTTGAAGAACTCCGCACGCTCGGCTTCGATCGTTGTGTTCGTTCCAACTGTGACGGTCCGGGGATGCTCGGCCAGATCGGCAAACTGGCGCACCAGGCCGGAGTCAAGCAGAGCAAGCAGCGCGTCATGCACCGGCTGCAATTCCAGGAAAACCAGTGCGTCTTCGAGGCTCGGCACGCCGCGTCCGTTCAGTTGGTCCGAGAGCCGGTCCCAGGGCCTTTCCTGTGTCGAGTAAAGTTCACGCCAATCCAGAAAAACGTGGCACTGATAGGCGCCGAGGTCGAGGGTCAGACCGCGCTGCTCTAAATCGTTGGCCCGCCGCAGATACTCCAGGCCCGTCAACGAGTCGCGCCAGGCCAAGACCGAATTCGAGTTGCCGCCGATCCCCAGTCCTTCAATGACCTTTTGCTGACGCAGTTGATTCGCGCCCTTATCGGCATAGGCCGCCGAGTAATCGATCGTCCCGTGCGTATTGCCGTAGTGATTGTTGAAGACAACCAGCGCGCGCTCGTTGCCGTTTCGATTGGAGTAAGCGAAGACGTTCTCATCCACCTTGCCCGAATCCGTGAAGAAGTCGTAGAGCATGAAGCTGCCGCTTTCGGCAAAGAGCCGGCGGCGCTTCAGCAGCGGTGCGATCTCGCGATCATGGCGCTCAACCAGCCACGGATCGGGGCTCTCGTCGTAGCGCGGGCGCTGGTACTCCATGCCATATTTTTCTGTGAATCCCTCGATCTGCCCGTGGCCGAACATCGGCAGGCCTGGCAGCGTGGCCATCATCGTGGCCACGCCAAAGCACTTGTCGCCCTTGCCAAACTGATCGATCGCCGTGCGCTCGTCGGGATTGCTCATGAAGTTCACATAGCGCTTCATGATGTCCGGATCGAATTCCAGCGTCTTCTTGATCACCGAGCGGTACTTGGCATTCTCCTCATCGCGCAGCATCACCATGAAGGCGCTGTTATAGACGCGGTGCATGCCCAGCGTGCGGACGAAATAGCCCTCCATCAGCCAGAAGGCCTCGGCCAGTAGTAACGTGCCCGGAACCTCGGCAGCCACGCGATCCACCACCTCGCGCCAGAATTCGTTCGGCATGCAGCGGTCAAACTCAGCCTGGCTCATGCCGTACTCAGCGCGCGAAGGGATGGCTCCGCTCGCTCCCGGCCCTGGGAACCACAACCGGTGGAAATGCCTCTTCGCCAGCGTCATGGCGGCATCAAATCGGATGACCGGAAACAGCCGCGCCACGTGAAGAATGGTTTGAATCACCTGTTCGCGGACAGCTGGATTCAAGTAATCGAGCTGTGCCGTATCATTCCATGGAAAGCTCGTGCCGTCGTTGCCGTGGTAGATGTAGCGAGTCTCGCCGCTACTACGATCGCGCCGCCGAAAGACCACCGCAGCGTCCGACTGTTCAAAGTAGTGGTCTTCGATCTTGATCTCGACCCTCCCATCATGCGACAGGTCGGGGCCGTTGAAGCTATAGACCGGGTAGGGCGGGTCCGGCCTCGAAATAAACCAGTCGGGATGCTCGACCACCCATGGCGAATCGATGCCCATATGATTCGGCACCATATCGCTCGCTAGCCGAATCCCGTGGCGATAGGCGCGGTCGCGCAGGTTTACATAAGCCGCCTCGCCACCCAGGTCGTCCGCAATTGTGTAGTCGAAAAGCGAATAAGCCGAAGCCACGGCGTCCGAATTGCCGCAAAGCTGCTTGATGGTCTTCGACGCGCGGCTGCGCTCCCAGACGCCGATCAGCCAGAGAGTGTTCAGCCCGCGGCGCGCAAGTGTCGCCAACTCCTCGTCGGGAATCTCATCCAGTCGCTTGATCCAGCGGCCATATTGCCTGCTCATCTGCGCCAGCCATACATAGGTACTCTTGGCGATCAGCACCGCAGTAGGCATCCACGCCTGGTCTGGCGAGAACTTCTCGTACTCGTGGGCAGGGTCGCCGAACTCCGGTACGTCGGCCGTGCTGACTACCCCAGGCCACTGTTGCTTCCCACTCTCGCGCCGCCGCCGGGCCGCCTCATCGGGAGGGTTGAACTGCATCCAGATCGCCAGCTCTTCCTCATGCAAGATCTCGGTGGCGATGGCAAGCAGATGCTCCAGCCTGTCGCCAAGCAAAGGCTTCCAAAGCTTGCGAATGAGGGCTAGCTGATCGCTGAGAGATCGAGGGGCTCCTACCGCCGGAGCGCGCAGCAACTCCAGCAGGTTCATCGGCTTGGCGTCGGGCACGGGAATCAGCGGGCGGGTGGCGAAGTACTCCGGAAGCTGCTTGGTCACCTGGCGGTAAACGGTCTTCTCGGCCAGGCTCTTCTCCTCAAAAAGCTCATCGAATGGCTGAAAAGCCTCGTTGCGGTTGGCAGTCCACAGCAGCAAAAGCTCTTCAAAGGCGACGGCATAATGCGAAGTACCATCGGTCTGCCCCGCCAGCCATTCCAGCGGCTTTTGTTCGCCGCGCATCACCGAAATGCCGGGAAAATCCTCGACAAACGTCAGCAGCATCTTTCCCAGCGCCTCGGGGCCGACAATGCTGGAGAACCAATCGATCGCGCCGGTCATCACCTGGGGGTCAAACTGCTCGCGGTATCTTGCCATGAGCACGTGGCTGGCCTCGTCGATCAGGCCCATGGCGTAAAGCTGACCGGCATGAACCGCCAACTCGGGGTGCTTTTCGACCTCCCGAACGGTGTTCATCCGGTGCGCGAATTCGCGGCAGGCGGTCAGATTGGCGAAAACCACGTTCCCGGAGTAAGAAAACAACAACTCCGCGAACTGGTACCGCTCACGCGCCTTCCGGGAAATATGGAATTCCATCATAAGAAATCGAACTCCCAAACCATCGATACACTGTCATCCTGAGCGAAGCGCGCCGGGGTCCCCGGCGACAGGCCTTCTTCGCCGGGGTGGGGAGCGGAGTCCAAGGACCTGCGGTTGCTTTTCGCTGGGACGCACAAACAAAGCCAAAATTAAAGGTACATCAAAGAAGGCAGCGGTGCTGTAGCTTGATTTTATCCCGCGCGCTTCAGATTCCGCCGCGCTCTTAGTCGAGCGCCTTTTGGAAGCGCAAAACGGCAGCCGTAAGCAGTGCGACTCCCAGGCCGGCCATCGCCGCCATTTGTGGCCATAAAACATCCATCCCCACACCCTTCAGATACGTCCCGCGAACCACAATCAGGAAGTAGCGAAGGGGAATCACATAACTCATTTGCTGCATCCACTGCGGCATCGTGCTGATAGGAAATCCAAAGCCAGAAAAGGTGATTGCCGGCATGATAAAGAAGAACGAGGTCACCATCGCCTGCTGCTGCGTCGAGGAAACAGTGGAGATCAGCAGGCCCACGCCAAGCATGCACAGAATAAAAAGAACAGCTCCCGTCGCCAGCACCCAGACATGCCCGCGAAACGGCACCTGAAACCACAGCGACCCAACCACGGCAATCAGCGTCACATCGAAGAGGCCGATCAGAAAGAACGGCAGCGTCTTGCCAAGAATGAACTCAACCGGGCGAATCGGCGTGACCATGATCTGTTCAAGCGTTCCGATCTCGCGCTCGCGCACCACCGCAAATGCGGTCAGCGTAATGACCAGAACCAGCGTCAGGCTGCCGATGATTCCCGGCACAAAAAACCAGCGGCTTTTGAGATCGGGGTTGTACCAGGGCCGCGGCGCAAGTTCCACCGATGGCATCATCTCAATCAACTGCGGCGCGATGCGAAGAATGCGGTCTCTCTGAACCTCCTGCGCGAAACCCATCGCGATCTGCGAAATGTAGCCCGAGGCGATCAGCGCCGTGTTGGAGTTGGTTGCATCCACAATCACCTGCACAGGCGCCGTCTGGCCCTTGCGAAGTTGCTGCGCAAAACCGGCGTCAATCTCCAGGCCGACGGTAGCGTCTCCCCGCTCGATCGAGTCACCGAGTTCACGCGAATCTGTGAGTTGCCGCTGCACACCGAAATATGGACTCGAAGTAAAGCGCGAGACCAGTTCGCGGCTCTCCTCGGAGTGATCCAGGTCGAGCACGACAGTTGGCACATGGCGGATCTCATAGTTGGCCGCGTAGCCAAAGACCATCATTTGAATAATCGGAGG
>JBEKOA010000152.1:0-11292 GCA_049522255.1 Occallatibacter sp. | reverse complement strand
CTTCTAATTGCCGTTCTTAAATGCTCGACCATGGTGGCCATGTTCATCATGATCGATCTTTGGGTGGGACAAATCAAGCGGCCGCTGACATCCTACCTCATTGTCAATGCGATCTGGGTTATCGCAGGAGCCATGGGCATAGTTGGCTATGATGAATTAGCGCGCGGCGGCCAATTGAAAGTTCGCCGCACAATGAAGAAATGGTTCATCATTCTGCTTATCGCTCCCGTCATTATTCCCATCACTGGACTCATACTGTATTGGAGACTGCGTTGGGAATTACCTGCCCTGAGTTGGGGTGATCAATATGTCTTTATTCCACTCTGGACACTACTAGTGGTCACGTTTCCAATAGCCCTTTTCCTGAACCGAAACCAGAATAAATCCACCCAGCAACGGACGAGCGCAGATGAATCCTGACGAAGTAATCAACTTTACCCAAACCCGCCCTCCAGCACGACGCCCGAAGGGCCTTGCGATGTATTGGAGATTAACGGTCGTCGCCGTTATTGCTTTTTCGATTTTGATTCTCGTATCGTTCGCAATGTTCAAGCTGCTTTACCCGCACGGGATGACCGCGCAGAATTTATTGAGGGATGCAGCGATCGTTATCTCGTTACCATTGGCTTTGGCAGGTTCTAATAGATTGAAGCGTGCTGGATATAGGAAACTTCCGATGCGCTATATATTATGCTCCTTTGTTTTTACTATCTCTCTTATATTCCTGCCCCTTCCGAAGTCGATCAGACACGGTGTTATTGAATATGGGTTTTATCTATTTTATGCGTTAATCGCGGGATTGCTCCCGATTTCCTTCTACTTGGATCGCAAACGGAAAAGATCCAGCACTGAGCCCACCGTCGCCGATGCCAGCTAACCCAACAGCCCACTCCGAAACGTCCGCCGTCCGCGCAGGACTCTGCGCACGCCTCGACAAAGTCTCCAGGCTCTTCGGCTCCTTCGCCGCGCTGCGCCAGGTCTCGGTCGACTTCGAGCCGGGCCGCTGCTACGTTCTGCTCGGCGAAAACGGTGCGGGAAAGTCCACACTGCTGCGCATCCTTGCCGGACTGCTCAGGCCCAGCTTCGGCACGGTGACGGTCTTTGGCGAAGCGGAGCCTCACGACGCCCGCGAACGCATCGGATACATGAGCCACGCGCCCATGCTCTACGACGAGTTGACCGCGCAGGAGAATCTGAGTTACTTCGCGAACCTCTATCAAGACCGCGCCTGCCTCGCTCCGTGCGAGGCTTTGCGCCAGGTGGGGCTTGATCCTGAACTGAATCGCCCTCTCGGCCACTACTCGCAGGGCATGAGGCAGCGCACCTCGCTGGCCCGTGTTCTGCTTTCAGCGCCTGAACTGCTGCTGCTCGACGAACCCTTCTCCAACATGGACGTCGAGTCTGCCCGCCAGATGGTCGAACTGCTGGCCGGCTTTCGCCAGAGCAACCGAACGATTGTGCTCACCACTCATCAACGCGAGTTGGCCGCCCCTATCGCCGACTGGGTGCTCACACTGCACGCCGGCCGCGTGGCTTCATTGGAGCCGGGGTCTCCGTCCCGATGAAGACCAACGGCGCGCGCATCCTGGAATCTCTGAGCATTTCCTTCGAACTTCGAGAGTACGAGGTGGACCCCGACGATCTTTCGGCCATCACCGTTGCGAAAAAGATCGGAATGCCGCCCGAGCAGGTCTTCAAGACCCTTCTAACGACAGGCGGGCCAAATGTCTATGTCTTTGCAGTAATACCCGGCGACGCCGAGCTGGACTTCAAAAAGCTGGCCCGCGCGGCCGGGCTGCGCAAGGCCGAGATGGTTCCGCTTAAAGAGGTTCCGCCGCTCACCGGCTACATCCGCGGCGGCGTCACCGTCTTCGGCGCAAAGAAGGCCTATCCCGTTTTCGTCGATGAAACCGCGATCCTCTTCGAAAAGATCAGCGTCTCCGCCGGCGCGCGCGGCACTCAGATCATTCTCTCGCCCGAAGATTATCTTCGCGCCACCGAAGCCCAGACCGCCGACCTGACCAAGGTTAAGACTACGGGTGCCCCATCCTTTCGCGCCTTTAGCGAAAGGGTGGGAGACCATGAACCCAATGATTCAACCCCAGAGGACCAGACCCAATGACCCGCGCCCTCTGGTCCCATCTCATCAAAGACCTGCGCATCGAGTGGCGTTCGCTCGACGCCATCATCTCCATGCTCTTTTTTTCCGGGCTGGTCGTTGTGCTTTTCTCCATCGCCTTCGACCCGCGCGGAGCCTTCTCGCAGCAGATCGCAGGCGGAGTTCTCTGCGTGGCCACCATGTTTGCCTCGGTAAGCGCGCTCAACCAGGCCTGGGCCCGCGAGATCCGCCATCAGGTCATGGACGCGCAGCGCATGGTTCCCGCACCGGGCGCAGAGCTCTATCTCGCCAAGGTGCTTGCGAACTTTCTCTTCGTATCCATCGTTCAAGTGGTGCTGGCGCCCTTCTTTTTCATCTTCTATAACCTGCACATTTTGGGTCAGGCCTGGCTGCTGGCGCTGGTCTTGCCGCTGGGCACATGGGCTTTGGTCGCGAACGGCATCTTTTTTGCCGCGCTCTCCATCCGCAGCCGCAATCGCGAACTCCTACTGTCGCTGATTCTCTTTCCCATCTTCATTCCGGCTTTGCTGGCCATGGTGCAGGCCACCACAGCGATCCTCACCGGCGAGAGCGATCCGGCCCTCTGGATCAAGCTGCTGGTGGGCTACGACATTATCTTCACGACTGTCAGCCTCTTGCTCTTCGACGTAGTCTTCCACGCGGAGTAACCATGATCGAAGACCCGTTCAATCTCGAACGCTTCGTGAGCGCTCAGGCCGCCGTCTTTGAGCAGGTGCTGGACGAGTTGCGGGCGGGAGAAAAGCGCACGCATTGGATCTGGTTTATCTTTCCACAGATGAAGGGACTGGGTCGCAGCTCGCAGTCGATCTACTTCGGCATCGGCTCGATGGAAGAGGCCGTAGCCTATCTGCGCCATCCGGTACTCGGCCCCCGGCTGCGTCGATGCACCCGGCTCGTCACGCTCGTCGAGGGACGCGCGATTCGCGAGATACTCGGCTCCCCCGACGATATGAAGTTCCGCTCTTCGATGACGCTCTTCGCGCACGCAGCCGCTCATGCAGCCATGGATGCCACCGAATTCAGTGACGCGCTGAAGAAATACTTCGACGGTGATCCTGATCCGTTGACGCTGGCACTGCTGCGCTAGGCCTGCGGATGCTTCATCCTGAACTGCCGAAGCTTGGCCAGCGTTGCCGCCGCCTCGCCGGAGTCAATGGCCTCTGCGCCCAGCTTCACGCCTTCCTTCAGATCGCCGGCCAGCCCTGCTGCCACCAACCCCGCAGCAGCGTTCAGCAGCACGATGTCGCGCCGCGCGCCCGGCATCCCCGTCAGCACGTCGTAGAGCAAGGCCGCGTTGGTCTTCACATCGCCGCCCACAAATTGTTCCAGCGTCGCGCGAGGCAGACCGGCCATCTCCGGCGTGATCCGCGCGGCCTTCATCGTCGGAGCGCCGCCGGTCTCCGATTCCTCAATGCGCGCCACCACCGATTCGCCAGTGGTCGTCAGCTCATCGATGCCGTCCTTTCCATGCACGACAAAGGCTCGCTTCGCTCCCAGTTCCACCAGCGCGCGCCCCACAAGCAGCACGCGGCTCGGCGCCAGCACGCCGATCACCTGCGTCCGCGCGCCCGCCGGGTTGGTCAGCGGCCCGCAGAGATTAAATATGGTCCTGAAGCCCAGCGCGCGCCTGAGCGGACCCACCACCTTCATCGCCGGGTGATAGAGCGGCGCAAAGAGAAACATGAATCCCGTCTCGCGCAGGCACTCGACAGCCGGTTCCGGCCCGAGCGTGACAGGAACACCCAGAGCCTCCAACACATCAGCAGCTCCGCAGAGCGATGTCACAGCTCGATTGCCATGCTTGGCAACTTTGGCTCCGGCAGCCGCCGCGACCAGCGCCGCGCCCGAGGAGATGTTGAAGGTCAACGGACCTCCGCCGCCCGTGCCGACCACATCCACCAGTTGATCGCGCTCCGCGGCCGTCAAGGGCAGCGGCGTGACCCGCTCGCGCATCACCTGCACAAAGCCGGCCAGCTCCGGCGCCTGTTCGCCGCGCGTAGCCAGAACGGTGAGCAGCGCCGCCGTCTCCACTTCAGGCACATCGCCGGTGAGAATCTCTTCGAGCGCGTGTGCCGCCTGCTCCCGAGTCAGTGCCGCGCCATCTTCGGCCAGCGGCTTCAAATATTCCTTCAATGAGGCCATATCTTCTATGTTAACCACCTGCGGTGGGGCAGCCGCCTTCTGCTTTTTCGCGCCAGGAATAAGGCGCGGGGGTGGGTTGCTTGAAATGAGAGGATCCGGTTGAGGTTTGTGGCATCCCACCCCTCCACCGGACACAAGGCGCAAGGATGGTGCACCCAGGGAGAACACCCGTTTCAAAGATCAGTGCGCTCACGGTTGTTTGCCGCTCCTTTGGCGGGCAAGATACTATTTCATTACCGCTGACACGGTCTCGATCCTCTGGAGTCTTTCAGATCCGATTCCGAATCCCCAATGCAGCGGAATTGGCGGTCTCTACTAAATGAAGATTCACGAATATCAGGCGAAAGAAATCCTGGCGAAGTATGGCGTTGCCGTGCCCAGGGGCGAAGTGGCCAACACCCTCGAAGAGGCCTCGACTGTAGCCCGCAAGCTCTTTGCCGAAGGCGGCACGGGCGTGGTCGTCAAGGCGCAGATTCACGCCGGAGGCCGCGGCAAGGGCGGCGGCGTCAAAGTGGCCCGCACCCGCGAAGAGGCGGAGCTCTATGCCAAGCAGATTCTCGGCATGACGCTCGTGACTCACCAGACCGGCCCACAAGGACAGAAAGTTCAGCGCCTGCTCATCGAAGAGACCGCCTCCATCGATCGCGAACTCTATCTCGGCATCGTCCTCGACCGGGCGACGGGCAGGCTGGTCTTCATGGCTTCGCAAGCCGGCGGTATGGAGATTGAAGTGGTGGCTGCCAAGACTCCCGAGGCGATCTTCAAGGAGACGATCGACCCGGCTGTGGGCTTTGGCGCATGGCAAGCGCGCAAGCTCGCCTTCGCTCTCGGGCTCAAGCCGACGCAGATCAACGCGGCCGTCGCCTTCTTCCAAAGCTTATACAAAGCATTGATCGAAACCGACGCATCGCTGGTCGAGATCAATCCCTTCATCACCACCATCGACGACAAGCTCTTCGCCCTCGACGCCAAGATCACGATTGACGAGAACGCCATCTTCCGCCACGCCGACATCAAGGCTCTGCGGGATACCGCCGAGGAAGACCCGCTTGAAGTGGAAGCCAGCAAGTACGCGCTGAACTACATCAAGCTCGACGGCTCGATAGCATGCATGGTCAACGGGGCAGGTCTGGCCATGGCGACGATGGACATCATTCAGTACGCCGGCGGCAGCCCTGCCAATTTCCTCGATGTAGGAGGCGGAGCAACCCAGGAACAGATCGAGCACGCCTTTGAGATTCTGCTCTCTGACGCCAATGTGAAGGCCATCCTCATTAATATCTTCGGCGGCATTCTGCGCGTTGACCGTTTGGCCACCGGCGTCGTTGCGGCAGCCCGCAACCTCAAGATCAAAGTGCCCATCGTCCTGCGCCTCGAAGGCACCAATGTCGAAGAAGGCCGCAGGATCCTCAAGGAATCGGGACTGAATTTCCAAGTCGGCGAAACGATGAAAGAAGCGGCGGAACTTGTCGTTGCCGCGGCTGCAAGCGTGGGGGCATAAGATGGCGGTATTAGTCAATAAAGAAACTCGACTCATCGTTCAAGGACTTACCGGCAAAGAAGGGACCTTCCACGCGATGAGCTGCGCAGAATATGGCACCAAGGTTGTCGGCGGTGTAACTCCCGGCAAAGGCGGAAGTACGCATGAGGGCTGGCCGGTCTTCAACACCGTGGCGGATGCCGTGGCCGCGACCGGCGCCAACGCGACCATGATCTTCGTGCCGCCGCCCTCTGCCGCCGATGCCATTCTCGAAGCCGAGGACGCGGGCATTCCGCTGATCGTCGCCATCACCGAGGGCATCCCCACGCTCGACATGATCAAGGTGTGGGCCAAGCTCAAAAATTCAAAGTCGCGGCTCATCGGACCCAACTGTCCCGGCGTCATCTCGCCCGGCAAAGCCAAGATCGGCATCATGCCTGGCCGCATTCACAAGGAGGGCTCGGTAGGCATCGTCTCGCGCTCCGGCACGTTGACCTATGAGGCCGTGCATCAGTTGACTCAGCGCGGCATCGGCCAGTCCACGGCGATTGGGATTGGCGGCGACCCGATTATCGGCACCACGCACATCGACGCGCTGCGCCTGCTCAACAATGACCCTGAGACTGAAGCGATCATTATGATCGGTGAGATCGGCGGTGCCGCAGAAGAGGCCGCCGCCGCATTCGTCAAGAAGCATGTGAGAAAGCCGGTGGTCGGCTTCATCGCCGGACAAACCGCGCCTCCGGGCCGTCGCATGGGCCATGCCGGAGCGATCATCAGTGGAGGCCAGGGCACCGCCGCAGACAAGATGAAGGCCATGACCGCCGCAGGGATTCATGTCGTTGTCTCCCCGGCCGAGATCGGCGCAACTCTGGCCCGAGTGATCGGCAAGGGATGACTGGCTGCACAATGATTCTTCCTGCGGCCTTACTCGGCAGGAAGTGCCGGCAGTAAGCCATTTCGCTGAGAGGGGTAGACTCCGCTCGCGCCGTAGCTCCCGGTCCCGAATCAGAACCCGCATCTAAAAGGGAAAAGATCCCGCCGCAATCGGCAGCGCCGCGCCGTTTCAGGTTGAATGCCCGCCTCAACCGGCCTAGCGTCCAGTTGAGGGCGATTGGCTCGGGACTTGCGCGCTTGTCTTTTCGCGTTCGTATTGCTGCGTGCCGGTCGCCGAGCCATTTTCGAAGCTGGTTGACGATGCAGAGAAGCGAAGCGAGGCTGCCAACCGAGCTCACCGGCCATTTAACCGAAGTGGCGCTCGGCTGCCAGCGAATGCTGGAGGAGAACCCATGCCATCCGCAGGCGCTGGTGGGCGTCTGCCTGGTAGCGCTGGCCAGCCGCCAGTCAGAGGCCGCGGTGAAGATGGCCGAGGCCGCAGTGGCCGCCGCGCCCGAAATGGTCATCGCCTGGGTAGCGCTGTGTCAGGCGCTGAAAGCCGCCTCCCGGATCGAGGACGCGGAGCACGTCTACGAGCACACCATCCGCCTCGACGGCATGAACGCGCTCGCCCGCATGGGTCTTGGCGAGTTGCTGCTAGCGACCGGACGCCCCGAGAAAGCGATCAGTGAATTCGAACTGGCGCTTAGCGGTCAGCCTGGACTTGTGGCTGCCCAGATGGGATTGGGCCACGCGCTGGCGGCGATAGGACTCGACGAAGATGCGCTGGAGCGCTACCAGCGAACTTTGGCACTGCATCCGCGGTTGCCTGAGGCCGAATTTGCCGCCGCATTTGTGCTGGCGCGCATGGGGAGGCTGAAGGAAGCGGAGAACCGCTATCGCCGCGCGCTGGTGCTGCGCCCGGATTTTGCCGCCGCATGGATGAATCTGGGTTGCTTGCTGCGCGAGCAGGGGCGCGAGGTCTTCGCCGAGGCTGCGCTGATGAGAGCCGTCGAACTGCGACCGGATCTGGTCCCGGGTTGGGTGAATCTGGCGATTCTGGAGCGCGAGCGCGGACGACCGGAACGGACGGAGGAGTTTCTGCGGAGGGCCTTTGCTCTCAACCCGGAGCAGGTGGAGACGCAGGTCGCCTGGTGTCAATTCCGTGCCGCGGAGGGCGACACGGCCGGCGCGTGGCAGTGGCTCCGCTGGGCTCTGGCGCGCGAGCCGGAGAATGCCGAGGCCGTGAATATGCACGGCATTCTTCTCAATAAAGAGTGCCGCTTCGCCGAGGCCGTCGAGATCTTCGAGCGGGCAGAGGCGCTGGGCAGCCGTGCCGCCGCCTCCAACCGGGGAAACTCGCTGCTGGATATGGGGCGAATGGAAGAGGCGCTGCAAGCGCACGAAACAGCAGTCAACCGCGATCCCACTCACCCCGGCGCTCTCTACAATCCTGCCCTCACCTGCCTGAGGCTGGGCGACTGGCAGCGGGGATGGCCGGACTACGAGGCACGCTGGCGCTTCCGCGAGGTTCATCGCAGCCCGAGGGTCTTCCATCGGCCGCGCTGGCAGGGCGAGGCCCTCGACGGACGCAGGATTCTCCTTCACGCAGAGCAGGGGCTGGGCGACACGATCCAGTTTTGCCGCTATGCCACATTGGTAGAAGCTCGTGGCGGGGTGGCGATCTTGCAGGTTCAGGAACCAGTCGAGCGACTGATGCACTCGCTCGCCGTCGTGCGCGCCGGGCTAGTGGAGACGGCCTTGCTGGGCGACAAGCCGCCGGAGTTTGATCTGGAGTGCCCGCTGATGAGTTTGCCGGCTGTCTTCGGTACGACGGTCGGGACAGTTCCATGGCAGGGTGCTTACCTGGGGACTGATGCTGAGATTGCGGCCGAAAGGCGCAGACGAACCCCCTACGTTCGTCCCGGTGCGGCTCAAGCGCTTCGCGTAGGCCTCTGCTGGGCCGGCAATCCCCGTTACAAGGCAGACCGGCGACGCTCGATCAAGCTGGCCACGTTGCTGCCCTTGCTGCGCATCTCGGGTGTCACCTGGATCTCGCTGCAGAAAGGGCCGGCGGCCGGACAGTTGGCTGATCTGCCGGGAGATGTCTTTCTCTGGGACGCGGCGAGCCGTGACCGCGACCTGGCCGCGACCGCCGCTCTGGTGGCCACGCTGGATCTGGTCATCACCACCGACACCTGCATCGCACATCTCTCCGGAGCTATGGGTAGACCCGTCTGGATCTTGCTGCCTCATCTGGCTGACTGGCGCTGGATGCAGAATGCCGAGACCATACCCTGGTATCCGACGGCCCGTTTAGTGCGGCAGCGGGAACCGGACGATTGGGCTGGAGTCGTTGAGCGGGTCGTCTGGGAGTTGAGTGAGCTGCGCGCGACCTGGGAGAGAAGGGCCTTTAGCACCGAGAAGCACAGTCAAAGTCAGGAGCATATTTCTCGAATTGGATAAATTGCATGAGGACGAAGAGAACAATTCATCCTTCTCTTCATCAATTGCGGTTCATTCTTGTTTCTTCATCCAAACACGAGTGATTTCTCCAAACGCCAATTTGCGATAAACATTTGCTTCCTGGTATGCCTCATTTATATAGTCCTTGGTTTCTTGTGTGTAAAAATCATCAGGATTGGCGATGGTAAGTGCCGTTAACTTACATTCAAGAATAAGTCTGGCCTCTTTGAAAGACATGTCTCCGGAAGGAGTTTGAACACTGGTCAATTCAACTTCTTTCATTTTCTCACTATCTCTTCCCGATTTACTTCCCAGAAAGAGCATTCGTTCCTTAAACTCATTCGAGAAGTAAGACTGACCTTGCCCTCAGAATGCGTATCTCTTAACCGGCCGGGTTTTGAGGATTAAATTCATCCTCGTCGTTGTGGCGGTGGGAATGTGGGAATCGGCTTCATCGATTTCCAAGGTTTGTGGGAAGGGTGGAAAACAGCACCACCGTTTTCCGGGCTTTCCATAAACCGTCATTTCCACGGCCTGCATCGATCACCGCGAACTCTCAGGCGGCGATCTTCATCGTTCGATCCGTCCAGTCTTGCTCGAACTCGATCGGGCTGACATAGTTCAGCGTCGAGTGCATCCGAGTTCGGTTATACCAGAGCAGCCATGAGATGACTTCATCCTTGGCCGCTCGGATTGTTTCAAAGCGTTGGCCGTGCAACCGCTCCACTTTCAGCGAACCGAACAGCGTCTCCGAGCAGGCGTTGTCCCAGCAGTTACCTTTGCGGCTCATCGACGGCGTAATGCCGTGCTCTTTGAGTAGCTCACCGAAGTCCTCGCTGGCGTATTGGCTGCCGCGATCGCTATGGAAGATCAACCCTGCCTGCTTGCCTGGATTGCGCTTGAACCAGGCCATCTCCAATGCATCGATCACCAGGTTGCGCTGCATATCGGGCCGCATCGACCAGCCCACCACTTTACGGCTGAACAGATCAATCACCACAGCCAGAAACAGCCAGCCGTCCTCCGTTGGGATATAAGTGAAATCCCCAACCCACGCCTGGTTAGGCGCGGCCACAGTGAACTTGCGATCAAGCACGTTCGGCGCAATCGGATGATCATGCTTGCTGTCGGTAGTTGTGACGCGGAACTTTCGCTTGCCGCGAGCCTGAATGCCGTGCTTCTGCATCAGCCGCTGCACCCGCAGCTTGCCCACGCGAATGCCTTGCGCACGCAGTTGACGCCAGATGCGCGGCCATCCATAGGCTCCGCGATTCTCCGCATAGACGGCGCTGATGTGAACCAGAAGTGCTTCGTCGCTGAGGTGCCGGCGCTGGGCAATATCCACGCGCCGCGCCAAGTGTTGATGAAAACCGGAGACGCTGACAAGCAGCACACGGCACTGCACACAGATCGGCCAGAGACGCCGATGACGCTCGATGAAGGCATACTTCACTTCTGGCCCTTTGCAAAGTATGCCGTCGCTTTTCCCAGAATGTCACGCTCCATCGTCACTCGCGCCAACTCGGCTCGCAAACGGCTGATCTCCATCTGCTCGGCCGTCACCTGGTGCTTGCCTGAGGCACCCTTCAACCTGCCGGCCCGGTGAAGCTTGATCCAGTTGCCCAAGGTCTGTTCGACCACTCCCAGGCTGCGTGCTGCCGCCGCCATCGTCTGGCCCGACTCCACAAGTCGAACCGCCTCCTGCTTGAACTCCAGCGTGTACCTGCCCCGCTTCCCATTCCTCATCTTCGCTACCCTTTCGCATTAGAACAGCTTGCTAAGGGATACGTTTTGTGGGGGCAAGGTCACAATGTTCCCGTATTGTTCCCGCGTTCCTGGCCTTTTTGCGGCCGGCGTCGCTCATTAGGGGGCTTTTTGCGCAGCGAAATTGGAGGGAATCGCTGGAGCCGCTTGCTCCTGTTCTCGGACGGCCCGGCGGGCTGGCTTGGCCGCACGGCCACGAAGAGCCGTCTGCAAATATGCCGGGCTGCGAGGGCATAAAACCAAGCGTAGAATCTAAAAATCAATCGCTGGTACAAGGTTGAGAAAATTGAGATTTGCGGAGCCACAACGATGGCACAGTGGGATGGAAGCAACAAAGCGCCGAAGGGACAATACCGCATGATTGGCACCGACACGTTTCCATGGCCCCACGAGGATTATTGGATCGGGGACTTCGCTAGCTTGC
>JBEKOA010000151.1:0-11434 GCA_049522255.1 Occallatibacter sp. | reverse complement strand
GACAAACTTGGTGTAGCTGAAGTTCTCGTCCGCCTCGCCGATGGCTTCAGCAAAACGCATGGCCGTCATGCCGTCTTCGATAATCGCGCCTTTGGGATCGATCAGCCGCAGCGCGCCGTCGGTGAACTCGATCGACTCGTCTTCGTTGATCAGGCCCAGGTAATTCGATGGGAAGTTGGCGAAGACCGAGATCTCCTGCGAGAAGCTGTCAGCGATCTGCTTGTAAGCGGTGAGGGCCAGGGCAACATTTGCGTAGGCCTCGGGCAGCATGGCCAGGATCTCGTCGCGGTGGGCTGCGGACAAAGGTTCCGTTACGCCGCCGGGAATGACCCAGCCGGTATGGATGCGCTTGGTGCCCAGCAGTTCGATGATGTGCTGGCCAAAGCGGCGCAGGCCAATGCCTGCCAGGCCGAGGTCGGGCCTGGCAGCGGCAACGCCGAAGATGTTGCGGGCTTTGGGGTCTGACTCCATGCCCAGCAACAAGTCAGGCGACGAGAGATGGAAGAAGCTCAGAGCGTGCGACTGCACCATCTGGGCCAGATTCAACATGCGCCTAAGTTGCGCGGCGGTATGCGGAATGCGGACCGACATGATGGCTTCGCAGGCCTTGGCCGAGGCAAGCAGATGCGAGACCGGGCAGATGCCGCAGATGCGCGCCATGAGGCTGGGCATCTCGTAGAAGGGCCGGCCTTCGGAGAACCGTTCAAAGCCGCGGACCTGGGTGACGTGGAAGTGCGCGTCCTCGACCTGGCCCTGGCTGTCGAGCATGATGGTGATTTTGCCGTGGCCTTCGAGGCGCGTTACGGGATCGATGGTGATCGTCTGTGTCATGGGAAGCTCCGGGATTCTTAAACAAGTGCGGGCGCGGACGCCCGCACGACAGCCGGTCTGGAGACCGGCGCTACGTTATGCTCCAAAGCGGGTGAGCGCTGGAATATCCAGCGGCGCACCTGTGACCAGCGCCGTGAGCGCTGTGTGAAATGTGTCGGCGGAGGGCGGGCAGCCGGGCAGGAAGACATCGACCGTCACAAACTCATGGATAGGTCGCACGATCTTGAGCAACTTGGGCACCACGACACAGGGAATCTGCTTTTGCAGGTCGGCGTTTTCGATGTATGCGCGGTCAAGAATCGCCCCCGGGCCGATGGGATTGCGCATCGAGGGCACGTTGCCGGTGATGGCGCAGTCGCCCATGGCGATCAGCATCTTGGAGTGGGCGCGAACCTTCCTGATCTTCATCTCGTCGTCCACCGATGCTACGGCTCCCTCGACTAAAGCGATATCCACATGGTCGGGGAACTCTTTGGCGTCGACGATGGGGCTATAGACGACATCGATCAACTGGGCCAGTTCGAGGAGCCGCTCGTCCATGTCGAGGAACGACATGTGACAGCCGGAGCATCCATCGAGCCACACTGTTGCAACTTTCAGTTTGCTCATCGCGCTTCCCTCATCAGATTCAGGTAAGGCAGAAAATCAGGATATTTGGGATGATCGGAGCCGACCTTGCTCTTGTCGAAGAGAGCTCCGGTGGGGCAGACCTGGACGCACTTGCCGCAGCGAGTGCAACTGGACTTTCCCCAATCGTCGTGCAGATCGGTGATGACAATCGAGTTGATGCCGCGCCCCATGACGTCCCATACATGCGCACCTTCAATCTCCGCGCAAACCCTCACGCAGCGCGTGCAGAGGATGCAGCGGTTGTGATCGGCGGTAAAGCGCTCGTGCGAGGCATCGAAGGTCAGCGCCGGGTTGCGATAGGGCAGGCTGATATGGGTCAGGCCCAACTCCTGTCCCATGGCTTGCAGTTCGCAATGGCCGTTGGAGACGCAGACTGCGCAGATGTGGTTGCGCTCGGCAAAAAGCAGCTCGACGATGGTGCGGCGGTGCTTTTGGAGCCGTTCGGAGTTGGTCGTTACCTCCATGCCTTCATGGACGGTGGCCACACAGGCGGGCACCAGTTTGTTACTGCCCTTGATCTCGACCAGGCAGAGGCGGCAGGCGCCGACATCGCTCAACCCTTCAAGGTGACAGAGGGTGGGGATCTTGATGTCGTTCTCACGCGCCACTTCAAGAATGGTTTGACCGGCGCGGGCACTGAGTTCGTGTCCGTCGATCTGAAGCGTTCTTACATCCATGTTTTCGCTCATGCCAACACCTCGACCGCGGCTTCGGGCACGGGCGCTTCCATGTTGCAGACGCCAGCCGGACAGCGCTTATTGACAATATGTTCGACGTATTCGTTTCTGAAGTACTTGATCGTGCTCAGCACTGGGTTGGGCGCTGTCATGCCCAATCCGCAAAGGCTGGTGTCCTTGATGGTGTTGCACAAGCCGATCAGCAGATCCAGGTCCTCCATGGTTCCCTTGCCATCGCAGATGCGGCTCAGAAGAGTGAACATCTGCGCTGTGCCCGCGCGGCAGGGAATGCACTTGCCGCACGACTCGGTCATGCAGAACTCGACGAAGAAGCGCGCCACGTTGACCATGCAGGAGGTGTCGTCCATGACGATCATGCCGCCAGAACCCATGATGGAGCCGACCGCCATGAGCGCATCGTAGCTGACGCCAAGATCGAGCATCTCGGCGGGAATGCAGCCGCCTGATGGACCGCCGGTCTGGACCGCCTTAAATGTATGCCCGCCGGGTACGCCGCCGCCGATCACCTCGATGATCTCGCGCAGCTTGATGCCCATCGGCACCTCGACCAGGCCGGTGTTGGTGATTTTTCCGGTGAGGGCGAAGACCTTGGTGCCTTTGCTTCGCTCCGAGCCCATGTTGGCAAACCACTTCCCGCCGTTGCGAATAATGGGCGCGATGTTGGCGTAGGTTTCGACGTTGTTCAGCAAGGTCGGCTTGCCCCAGAGACCGCTTACGGCGGGATAGGGAGGCCGTGTTCTGGGTGTGCCGCGCCGGCCCTCGATTGAGGCCAGCAGAGCTGTTTCCTCGCCGCAGACAAAAGCTCCGGCGCCCAGGCGAATCTCCACATCGAAGTTGAAGGGCGTGCCGCAAATTCCGTTGCCCAGCAGACCACGCCGGCGCGCCTCGCGCAGTGCGGTGGTCAGCCGGCTCACAGCCACCGGGTACTCGGCACGGACGTAAATGAATCCTTTGCTGGCACCCACCGCGTAGGCGGCAATTGCCATGCCCTCGATAACGCGATGCGGATCGCCTTCCATGACGCTGCGATCCATAAACGCTCCGGGGTCGCCCTCGTCGCCGTTGCAGATCACATACTTCATATCGCCGCCGGCCTTGGCTACCGTTCCCCATTTCAGTCCTGTGGGATAGCCGCCGCCGCCACGGCCGCGAAGGCCGCTCTCGGTGATGCGATGAACAACGCCGCTGGGAGTCATCTCGGTCAACGCCGTTAACAGAGCCTTGTAGCCGTCGCGGGAGATGTAGTCGTCGATCTTCTCCGGGTCGATGTGGCCGGCATTCTCCAGAACCACACGAACCTGCTTGTCGAAGTGATCGTTCAAATCGCACTGCAATTCGGGAACCGGCGAGCCGCCCAGGCTGTTGACAATCGCCTCAGCGTTTCCGGCTTTCACATGGTGATAGAGGTGCTCTTCGGGGTCCACGCGAACCAGCGGGCCGGAGGAGCAAGGCCCCATGCAGCCGGTGCGGCGGACCAGCACCTTCTTGCCGCTCGCCTCGGCGGCTTTGATCAGCGACTCCCGCAGGCGGTCCGCTCCCTGGCTCATGCAGGCCAGGTCCATGCAGACATTCACCTCAAAATCGTACTTCTCGTTCTCCTGGGAGACGCTTTTTGCTATCTGTTCGAGCTCTTCAATCGTCATTCCACGGCCCACCTTTCCAGTTGCTCGAGCATCGGCTCACCGCCCATTTCGCCGGCCACTTCGCCGTCGAAGAGGACCACCGGAGCGCGGCTGCAGGCGCCTACGCAGCGGGCCGTCATCAGGCTGATCTGGCCGTCGCTGGTGGTCTGTCCCTGAGAGACGCCCAGGCGCTTTTCCGCCGCGGCGATCAGTTTGTCGGCTCCTTTGATGTAGCAGGCGGTACCGGCGCAGACCGTCATGGTGTGCTTGCCCGGCGGCTTGAGGCTGAAGTAGTGATAGAAGGTCACCACCCCATAAGCCTGGCTCAGCGGCACGCGCAGCGAGCGGGCCACAAAGCGAATCGAGTCGTCATCCAGGTAGCCAAAGGCGGACTGCACGGTGTGCAGCGTCTCAATGAGCGCGTGACGGGCAAAGCCATTCTTGCGCATGGTGCCGTTCACGATCTTCCATCGTTTGTCGTCGCTGGGCAGCGGCGGCGGTGTGAATGCTGGCACGATTCCCTCCCAAACACAGACTTTGGATCCAGGGAGAAAAGTGCCTGCCCTGCTCCGCTCTTCGTCTGAAGTGAGTTTAGGTTGCGATGCGAAGGATGGTCCGTGACAACGGTCACGAGGAAAGGATTAATTTCTCAAATCGATAATTTATTATCGATAAATGCAAAGATCCAGATCGAGAGGGCTTTTTCCTTCCGATTCACCAACCTGGCGGCGGCTGATAATCGGGAGATTCCGATAAGAAAATGAGGTTCTCATACCGATTTGTCTTGAATCGGGAAAGCTCGATGGCAAATCCAGTTCATTGGCACAATGAGCCAAGGTCGATCTCTGGAGCCGGCATTTGAGGAACAGGCAGTCCGCGCGTCCAAGTAGCCTCTTCCAACGAATCGGGCACGGGCGAAAGAGAGAGATCCAGGTCGTTTTTGTAGAAGGGATCGCTCTCAGCCTGCTCCAATGTTACGAAGCTGAAGCCTCTCTTGCGATAAAGCTTCAGCAGGCGTGGCAGCATGCGTGCATCGAAGGCCCCGACATGCATCAGCAGGACGTACGGAATGTCATGGCCGTAGAGGGTCTTGGCCATCCCGCGACTATACTCAGCCGCAGCCCCGGCGGCGTCAAGGTAAGTTGTTTCCAATCGAGCGATGGCGGCGGTGTCGTTTTTCGCAACGCAGCGCGCGTACGGTTCGTTGTAGGCGTAATCTGCGAAGCTCATGGTTACGGCGGCAATTCGATAACCGTGCTGGGCAAGAAAGGTCCGCGCAGCCACTCGCTTTTGGGCAGTTTCGCCTTCGCCGAGGTATGGAAACCTGATCCAATGCCAATCGCCATCGCCCATGTATTTTTGAAGCACGGATTCGTTCTTCAGCAAGTCAAGCTGCCAGTCTGCAAGCGAAATCTGATTCAGATTGGGATGCGACCAGGTGTGGTTTCCCAGCGGTAGGCCTGCGTCTCGCCACATTTGAAGCACCGGCGTCGAGAGCGGCTCCCGATCTGCTTGTACGCCGTTCACAAACCCGTAGGCGGGGGGCATATGCGCCTTTTTCATGGCGGCGATCAGGTTACGGCCAACATCGACTCGGGTCTCCCCGGCCGGCAAAGCGCCATGTGCGGGCAGGTCGTCCCAGGTGAACGCAATCTGCTGCGCAGTTGCTGGAACGGAGATGACCGCCGATAAGACAGTGCATAGGAGTAGCGGCGTGCGCAAATACCGGAATACGCGAAAAACTTTCCCCATTAATTCACCTTGACTGTAGCCTTCTTTCCAAATCATAGAGGCTGCTGAACGGGAGGTGCGACTCATCTTTCATTTTGTCCATTGAATTCGATCGGGAAAGCAGGCCGAGGTAACCGCTAAAGATCCCATTCCGCGAATGGGCATCTTGACAAGGCGAATGCACCAGCGCTATAAATGACCAGTGGTCAGAAATGTCCAACACTCGGAAATGAGCAACAGTCAAACCATTCGCACCTCTGCGCCCGCAACGGCTCTGGCCGCCGGAGGTCTTCTGCATGCGCCCGCTGCGGGCCGGCGAGAGCGCCGCGCCGCTGAAACGCGGGTGCGCCTCTTCCGTTGCGCGTTGCAACTGTTTGCAGAGCGCGGCTTTTCTGGCGTCACGGTCGAAGAGATCACGGAAGCCGCGGACGTGGGCAAGGGGACTTTCTTTAATTACTTCGAGAGCAAGGACCACGTGCTGGGCGTGATGGCCGAGATTCAGCTGGGCAAGGTTGCAGAAGCCGTTGCCCGGGCGGCGGATGGCAAGCAGACCATTCAATCGGTCTTGCGCCGATTGTTTCTGCGCGCGGCGGAGGAGCCGGGAAGAAGCCCGGATCTGGCTCGCGCTCTGATCTCCTCTTTTCTGGCCAGCGAAGGCGTACGCGATCTGATCGCGAGCAATATGAAAGAGGGCCGCAGGATGATCGCGGAGGTAGTCGCCGCCGGACAGAAGCGCGGAGAGATCGATCGGCGTCTGAAGAAGGAAAAGGTGGCGATTCAGGTGTTGCAAACGTTCATGGGCACGGTGCTGTTTTGGTCGCTGCACGAGAAGCCTGCGCTCAAGGTATGGATGGAAGACAGCTTTCAACATTTCTGGAGATCGATTGCCGACTCCGGACAGAAGCAGGAACCATGAAATTCAAATTGCGCACGAACGTTTGTGTAATGCTGGCCTGCCTGATTTCAGGGTTACTTTTGGGCGCGAAAGCGTTGGCGCAGCAACCCGCGCCGGTTCGACTCACGCTCGAGGAGGCGATTCAAAAGGGGCTTCAGGAGAATTTGAGCGTGCTGGCTGCCGGCACGCGGGTTGAGGAGGCGGAAGGAACGCGCATGCGCCGGTTGTCGGCCGCGCTTCTGCCGCGCGTGAACGCCCAAGCCTACGCCAATGTGCAAAACCGCGACCTGCAAGCCTTTGGAATTTCGGCGCCCGGCTTTCCCGCTGTGGTAGGGCCATTTTCGAACTACGACTTTCGCATTTATGCGCAGCAGAATTTGATCGATCTCCAAAGCTATCGCGGATTAAAGGCGAGCGAACGCGCCATCGATGCCGGCAAGATGGATGAACGGGACGCGCGTGATCTGATTGTTCGCGCTATCGCCCAACTCTATCTGAACGCGCAGTCCGCAGAGGCTCGCGCAGGTTCGGCACAGTCGCGAGTGACCGATTCGAGCGCCTTGTTGAAACTGGCCAAAGACAAGCACGACGCGGGAACGGCAACGGGCGTGGATGTGCTGCGCGCCGAGGTCCAGCTGGCCAACGATCGCCAGGCGCTGCTGATTGCCGAGAACCAAACCAAACAATCGCTGCTTGAGCTGGCGCGCAATATCGGCGTGGATCCGGGCACGCCTCTGGAGCTTGCCGAACCGCTCGTTTTTCATTCATTACCCCAGCCGGAGATTGAGCCGCTTGCGTCTGCCGCGCTGCTGGCGCGCGCCGATTATCTCTCGCTTGCGCAGCAGAGACAGGGTCTGGTCGAGCAGCAGAGCGCCAACCGGGCGCGCTCCTATCCGAAGCTGAGCATCAACGGAAACATCGGCGAAATTGGGCGCAGCATCGGCGGCGTCCGGACCACAGGATTAGTGCAGGGCCAGATCGACTTCACCCTATTCGACCGCGATCGCAATGGAGAAGCCCTGGAACTGGCGAGCCGAGTGAAGCGCATCGACGATCAGATTGCGGATCTGCGGCGCGGTATTGAAGAGGAGCTTCGCGAGGCGCTGCTGAATCTGGACTCCGCGGCTGAGCAGGTGGCTGTGGCGCGTGATGGCCAGGAACTGGCGCAGCGAGAATTGGAGATGGCGCAGGATCGCTTTCAGCAGGGAACGGCCAACAATGTCGAGGTTGTTACGGCGCAGGACGAGTTGGCGCGCGCCGAGGAGAACGCCATTCTCGCCGTCTCAGCTCATGTGGACGCAAAGTTTGCGCTTGCGCGCGCCATGGGCGATACGGAGAAAAACATCGGGAAGATTATGGGAAATCGATAGGCTTGACGGCGGAGCTACTTATGCATGCGAGGTAGGAAGTTATGAAGCGAATCATTCCTGTTGTGATTTTACTGGCCGCGGCTGTTGCGGCGGGCGTTTATTTCTACCCACGCCTTGCGAAGAAACCCGAGCCGGTGAACCAGCTTGCGCTCTCGGGCAACATTGAGGCGCATGAGAGCCTGGTGGGATTTAAGGTCGCCGGTCGCATCGTTGACCTGCCCGTCGAAGAAGGCCAGCAAGTGGAGCAAGGCGCCCTGCTGGCGCGGCTCGATGATGCCGACTTGAAACAGCGAGTTCGCATCGACGAGGCCGGCATTCACGTGCGCGAATCGAACCTCGCACTCACTGAGGCTGGAACCCGTCATCAGGAAGTGAAGGCCGCGCAACAGACGATGATGGATGCCCAAGCCGATCTGGATGAGAAGAAGCTCGATAATGACCGTGCCCAGAAGCTCTTCGCCAAGGATGAGGTTTCCGCGCAAGACCGCGATCTGGCGGCAACCGCGCTGAAACGCGCGCAGGCCATCTTCGAAGGATCGCAGCAGCGCTACAACGAGGCCGTCGAAGGCAGCCGCAAGGAGGACATCGCGATTGCGCAGGCCAACCTCAACGAAGCCAGCGCAAATCTCGGCCTCTCGCAGGTGAATCTGAGTTATACCGTCTTGCGCGCTCCCTCGGATGGTGTAGTTACCGTGCGCCAAGCGGAGTTAGGAGAGGTGGTCTCGCCGGGCTCTCCCGTGATTACTCTCGCCGACCTTGACCACATCTGGCTGCGCGCCTACATTGACGAGACCGATCTGGGCCGCATCTCCTGGGGCCAGGAAGCAACCATCACCACAGACACGTATCCCGGCAAGCAATACCACGGGCGCATTTCATTTATCTCATCGACCGCCGAGTTTACGCCCAAGAGCGTGCAGACAACCAAAGAGCGGGTTACGCTCGTCTACCGGATCAAGATCGACATCGACAACCCAAAACACGAACTGAAGCCTGGCATGCCTGCCGACGCTCACATCGCACTCGCCGCCCAACCAGCCGCGCAATCTTCAGGATCGGCGCCAGCCAGGCAATGACAGAGCCAATCCAACCCGCGATCGTGGCCGAGGGATTGACCAAGGGCTTTCCTGGTGTGCGCGCTGTCGATGGGCTGAGCTTTGACGTGCGCGCCGGAGAGATCTTTGGCCTGGTCGGCCCCGACGGGGCAGGAAAGACGACGACCCTGCGCATGCTGGCGGGCATCATGCCAGCGGATGCGGGCAAGGCCACGGTCGCCGGATTCAATGTGGCGCGCGATCCGGAGAGCGCCAAGCACGCTCTCAGTTACATGCCGCAGCGTTTCGGACTCTATGAGGACCTTACTGTTGATGAGAATATCCGATTCTATGCGGATCTCTTCGGAGTTGGAAAGGCTGAGCGCACGGCGCGGTCTGAGCAGTTACTCGTCGCAGCCGGCATGAGTGAATTCCGCAAGCGGCTGGCCGGCCAACTCTCCGGCGGCATGAAACAGAAGCTCGGTCTGGTCTGTGCGCTGATTCATCGGCCCAAGGTGATTCTGCTGGATGAACCGACCACGGGGGTCGATCCTGTTTCGCGGCGGGATTTCTGGCGCATTCTCTACGAATTGATCGCGGAGGGCGTTGCAATTCTTACTTCCACTGCCTATCTCGACGAGGCTGAGCGGTGTCATCGCGTCGCCCTGCTGAATCAAGGAAAACTGCTGTTCTGCGACACGCCGGCACACCTTAAGGCCGGGTTGGGCAAAGGTGTCTTGTCGATCACCTCGCCCGAGCCGCGGCGTTTGCGCGGCGAACTCGAAGGCGCCGAGGGAATATCAAGCCTGCTGCTGACCGGCGACGGAGTGCACGTGGTTGTGGATAACTCGGCTCGGCGCATTCCTGAGTTTGAGGTCCGGCTCAAGCGCGCCGACATTTCCTTCGATGCGATCATCGAGGTCGCGCCATCGATTGAAGACCTGTTTGTCGATGCGGTCGAGGCGGGAGTCGCTCATGGCTGACGTGACCAACTCGGTCGTTGTGGAAAGCCTGATGAAGCAATTCGGCAGTTTTGTCGCCGTGGACCGGATCAATCTTGAAGTTCGCAAAGGCGAGGTCTTTGGCTTTCTTGGCCCCAACGGCGCGGGAAAATCAACGACGATTCGCATGCTCTGCGGATTGCTGAAGCCCACCGCCGGTCATGCGCAGGTTGCCGGCTTCGATGTAAGTCAGAAGCCCGAAGCCGTGCGACAGAATATCGGTTATATGTCGCAAAAGTTCTCTCTTTACAACGACCTCACGGTGATCGAAAACCTGCGCCTCTTCGCAGGGCTTTACGGCGTTCCATCGAAGGAGTTACAAGGACGCATCGAATGGGCGCTGACGATGGCCAATCTCAAGGGGCAGGAAAGTCTCATTACCGGAACTCTGCCGGGTGGGTGGAAGCAGCGGCTGGCGCTGGGATGCGCAGTGCTGCACAAGCCGCCCGTTATCTTCCTGGATGAGCCGACCTCCGGCGTCGATCCCATTACCCGACGTCAGTTCTGGGATCTGATCCATCAAATGGCCGAGGATGGAGTTACTGTTTTTGTAACTACCCATTACATGGAAGAGGCCGAATACTGCAATCGACTTGCCCTGATCTTTCGCGGAAAGATTGTCGCGCTGGGGACGCCATCTGAGCTTAAGAGGGATTCGATGAAGGGCGAGCTGCTTTTTGTGGAATGCACCCCGCTGGGCGATGCGGTCGAAGCCTTGCAATCGGCGCCAGGCGTGATGGATGCTGCCGTCTTCGGCAACGCCCTGCATCTTGTGGTTGGGGATGCGAAACTTGCGGCGCCTCAGCTTAGGAGTTATCTGGCCGAACGCGGCATCACAGCGAGCCGTATGGAAAAGATTCGCCCCAGTCTCGAAGATGTCTTTGTCTCGCTCACGACAAACAGCGAAGCGGTGGAGGAGCCCAAGCCATGAGCCTGACCCGCCTGCTGGCCATTGCGCGCAAAGAGCTTGTGCAGATTCTGCGCGACACGCGCAGCCTGATCATCGTCGTCCTCATGCCCGCGGTTCTTGTGCTGCTCTTCGGCTACGGCGTCAATCTCGATCTCAAAGGTCTGCCCGTATATGTCTACGATCAGGACGGCAGCCAGCAGAGCCAAGACCTACTTAAACACTTTCAGTCCAGCAAATACTTTGATATATCTCGCGTAGTCCAGAGTTATCCGGAGTTATCCCGCGCCTTGGACGACGGCCACGCGAAGATGGGCATCGTGATTCCTTGGGACTTTTCGCAGCGGCTGCGCGATGGCCGGCCGGTCGAGGTGCAGGCCCTGGTCGACGCATCGGACGATAACACAGCCAATGTGCTGATCGGCTACTCGCAGGCGGTGGTCCAGAGTTACTCGGGGCAGATTCAGGTTGACTGGCTGCGGCAGCGCGGCCTGGCGATCGAGCCGTCCGCGATGAACATTGAGACCCGCACCTGGTACAACGAGGATCTTGAAAGCAGCGCCTTCATCATTCCCGGCGTACTGGCGCTCGTGATGTCGGTGATCGGAGCGTTTCTCACATCGCTCACCATTGCGCGCGAGTGGGAGCGCGGCACGATGGAGCAACTCATCTCGACGCCGGTGAGCGCGATGGAGATCATGCTCGGCAAGCTGGC
>JBEKOA010000150.1:0-11518 GCA_049522255.1 Occallatibacter sp. | reverse complement strand
CAGAGATCCGCGTAACGGCTTAGCACCCATGCGTCACGCGCGGGATCGAAAGATGGCTCGCGGGGTGGCAGAGGCCAAAACGGCTCCTCGGAGAAACCCATGCTTGCAGCTTTGCCCATAGCGCTCTCGCAATTGTCATGATAGATTGGCCGCCTCGGGCGAGGTGTCACATAATTGTCTCTGCAGCGTAAATCCACGCTGGGGAATCGAACCCTTCAATGACGTTGAGTGACGTGTTCAAAACCCCTGACGGCCGTACGGGCTTGTAAAAGTGGTTTCGGTCAACTGCATTCCCGAGGGTGCCGTTGCGGCGGCTGAGCCGGGGGGCGCTTCCAGAACCCTGAGAAATGTTCTATATTTCCCTTGCTATGACTTTCCACGCCCGCTCCATCCTTCCCTCCCTGCTGCCGGTAACCGCGCTGCTTCTTTGCTCTCTCAACGCTCCGGCGCAAAGCCCGGCCGATGCCAAGCCCACCGTCGCCGAGGCTCTCGCCTTCATTGATAGCGCGGAGAAGGAGTTGGGCGCGATGAGCGTCGATGCCAACCGCGCCGCGTGGGTCGAGGCGACCTACATCACCGACGACACTGTGGCTCTGGTGGCCCAGGCGAATGACAGAGTCATTGCGCGACAGACTGCCCTGATCGGCGAGGCGCGCAAATTTGACGGGTTGCCGCTGCCGCCCGATGCGGCGCGAAAGCTGTTGCTGCTCAAACTCAGCATTGGCTTGCCCGCGCCCCAAGACCCCGCGCTGCGCGCCGAAACTACGCAGAAGGCCGCGCAACTCGACGCAGCCTATGGTCGCGGCAAATACTGCCCCGACACGAATCCCGACAACTGTCTCGGCATCGACGAGATCGACGTCAAGATGGCCAGGAGCCGGGACCCAAAGGAACTCGCCGCTCTATGGACGGGCTGGCACGCCGTCGGTGTGCCCATGCGCGGCGACTATGCGCGACTGGCCGAGTTGAGCAATCAGGGCGCGCGGGAACTGGGCTTTGCCGACACCGGAGCCCTGTGGCGCTCGCAGTACGACATGACGCCCGAAGAATTTCAGGCTGATATTGATCGCCTTTGGACCCAGGTTGAGCCGCTTTACCGCGAACTGCACACCTATGTCCGCCGCAAGCTCATCGAGAAGTACGGAGATGCCGCGCGGCGGCCCGACGGCATGATTCCCGGTGACTTGCTCGGAAATATGTGGGCTCAGGAGTGGGGCAACATCTATGACGTGGTCGCGCCGCCCTCCGGGCCGATGCCGTATGATCTCGGCGCAATTTTGAAGGCGCGCAACGTCGACGGTCCTCAATTGGTCCACTATGGCGAAGGCTTTTACAAGTCGCTGGGCTTCGATCCTCTGCCCGAGACATTCTGGAAGCGGTCGATGCTCTCGCATCCGCGCGACCGCGATGTGGTCTGCCACGCCAGCGCCTGGGACGTGGACAATCAGCTCGACGTGCGCATCAAAGCCTGCTTTCAGCCCACCGCTGACGACTTTGTCACCGTGCATCACGAGTTGGGACACAACTACTACCAGATGGCTTATCGCAATCAGCCGTACTTCTTTGAGAACGGCGCAAACGATGGCTTCCACGAGGCGATCGGCGACTCGATCGCGTTGAATGTGACGCCGGTTTATCTGAAGAAGCTGGGCCTGATCGACGAGGTCCCACCCGAGAGCGCGGATATTCCGCTGCTGCTGCATACGGCGCTGGACAAGATCGCCTTCCTGCCCTTTGGCCTGCTGATCGATAAATGGCGCTGGCAGGTCTTTTCAGGACAGACCACGCCGGAACACTACAACAGCGCGTGGTGGGCGCTGAGGGAAAAGTATCAGGGCATCGCCCCGCCGGTTGCACGTTCGGAGGCCGACTTCGATCCCGGCGCGAAGTATCATATTCCCGGCAACGTGCCCTACATGCGCTACTTCCTCGCGCGGGTCTACCAGTTCCAGTTCTATCGCGCGATGTGTCAGGCGGCAGGCTACAAGGGACCGCTCAATCGCTGTTCGGTCTACGGATCGAAGGAGGCCGGTGCGCGGCTCAATGCGATGCTGTCGATGGGCTGCTCGAAGCCTTGGCCCGAGGCGCTGAAAGCCATGACGGGAACCGACAAGGCCGATGCGAGCGCCATCGTCGAATACTTCAAGCCGCTGATGGACTGGCTCAAGGAGCAGAACAAGGGCGAGAAGGAAGGCTGGACGCTGCCGGCTGATCCGTTGAAGTAGTGGATTCAATCCCAGGTCTCAAACGCGAGGCCTGGGGCACACAGTCTTGTGAGTGATGAAGCGTATGCCACCCGCGAATGCGCGACGGTGGCTCAGGTCTGAGGATTAAAAATGGGTGGCCCACATCTCGGTTTTGAGATGTGGAAGACGAGGACGTTCAGGGGGCACGAGCCACATGTGAGTGGCAAATGAACCTTCGGCCTCACAGCACGGCTAGGTGCCCCAGGTCCGGGTTTTCGGACCTGGGAGACTAGAGACCATCAATCAATACTTCACAATCGCTGTAAACGAATCGGGCTTGAGGCTGGCTCCGCCGACCAATGCGCCGTCGATCTCTTCCTGGCCGATCAGCGAGGTGGCGTTGTCGGGCTTGACGCTGCCGCCGTAGAGGATACGCATGGCAGTCGCAACCTCGGCCCCCAGCAGCTTGGCAACCTCGGCGCGAATGATCTTGTGCGCGTCGACGGCGATCTCGGGCGTGGCTGTCTTGCCGGTGCCGATGGCCCAGACCGGCTCGTAGGCAATGACAATGGGTGCGGCGGCTTCGGCGGTGATTCCTGCGAAGGCTCCGGTGATCTGGGTCTTGAGAACCGATTCGGTCTTGCCCGCCTCGCGCTCGGCGAGCACTTCGCCCACGCAGACGATGGGAATGACACCGTGCTTCAGCGCAGCGTGCAGCTTCTTGTTGATGATCTCGTCGGTCTCGGCAAAGTACTGGCGGCGCTCGGAGTGGCCGATGAGCGTATGCGTTCCGCCGACGGCCTGGAGCTGGTTCAGCGAGGTCTCGCCGGTGTAGGCGCCCTCTTCGGCAAAGTGGATGTTCTGCGCGCCCACGAGAACATTGCTCCCCTTGGCGGCTTCAATCACCGTGGGCAACAGCACGGGCGAAGGAAAAAGAGCGATCTCGTCGCGCGTGTGCGAGGCAACGAGAGGTAAGAAGGCATCGACAAAGGCCTTGGCTTCAGCGGGCGTCTTGTACATCTTCCAATTAGCGGCAATCAGTGCTTTACGAGACATTTTTTCGGGACTCCTCAAGATTGATTTTAGTGGACGAAAATCGGGGGGTGGGTGATGACGGGCACAGGGCGAGAAACCAGCTTGCGTTGCTTCCTTCGAGCCGGATTAATCCGGACAGGATTCGAAACTGTTTTGGCGCTTCCCAGAACCGTTCTTCGGCTCTGCGATTCCTCTTCGTCACACTCTTCGGCGACCGCCAACGTTATGAGCAGGATAAACAGAACGGCGATCCTGGCCACGAGCCAGGCAAACGAACTGATCTCAGTGCGTGCGATCTCGGCCCGGGATCGGCGCTTGTGACGCGTAGAAGCCACAAGCACCGTCATGCCCCGCACTGTCTCGGCGATCACCGCGCCTGGCACCAGCCAGACCTACCCCGGAGCAAATCCGAACTGCGCCGCCACGGTTGGACCTACCAGCGGCCCCGCTCCGGCAATGGCCGCAAAGTGATGCCCGAAGAGCACCCACTTGGGCGTTGGCAAGTAGTTCTGTCCGTCCTTGCAGGTGTGGGCCGGCGTGTTTCGCGCATCGATCAGAACCAAGACCCTGGCGGCCAGAAATGCGCTGTAATAACGATAAGCCAATGCATAAATACGGCGACGATCAGTACTGAGAGAGAGTTCATAGTATTTCAAGAGGGAGTCGCAGCCTGAACCCAACATGTCCAACAGCGCCAATGCGAAGAGGAGAGCAAAACAGTTCTTCTCCTGGGCAACTGCCCAGACATAGCTTAGCCCGGCGGTCCGAAGCCAAGAGCTGCAAACTGCTGGTTATTTAGAGCGGCAGACGTGGATCGAGCCGGCGGCATTCAGTCCGTGGACTCGATAATACATTGTAAACAAATAAGTTACCGTTCTCATCATTTCGTAATCTGACCATAGAAATGCAGGCGTTTCGGCCTTTTGCCTGCTCTCGGATCCTAAGGAGTAAAAACGGAGCCTGCGACTCCCGTTTGTCTTAATATACTGTCACTTCAGAATCAGAAGTCACTCCTTGTAGAATGCAGAGAGGGTTGTGCGCCAGTGCCCAACCCGCCAGGAGCCGATGACGACTGAAACTCCCATCTCCGCGCTGCACGTGCAGGCCGATTTCCCCTCAGCACCAGAAAGTAATGGGCGCGCCGCTGGCGAGGAGGACGAAATCTCGCTGCTCGATCTTCTGATCGTTCTTGCGGAACGGAAGCGCATCATCATCTGGATCACAGTGGTTTTCGCCGGCCTGTCAGTCATTATCTCGCTGCTTCTACCTGTCAGCTACACCGCGACTGTCACGCTGATGCCGCCGCAACAAAACACCTCGATTGGGGCGGCGCTGGCCTCCCAGTTGGGAAATCTGGGCGGTATGGCCGCTCTCGCCGGAGGAAGTCTCGGCCTTAAGAGCCCAAACGATATGTTTGTCGGGATGCTCAAGAGCCGTACGGTTGAAGATGCCATGGTTCAGCATTTCGGTCTGATGCAGGAGTACGACAAAAAGTATCTATCCGATGCCCGCAAGGCATTCGAGAAACATGCAACAGTGGACGGGGCCGGCAAAGACGGTTTGATCCATATTTCAGTCGAAGATCATGATGCAAAGCACGCGGCCGAACTTGCCAACGGTTATGTCGATCAGTTTCGCATTCAGTCTCAGCATCTAGCCATCACTGAGGCTTCCCAACGCAGGCTCTTCTTCGAGCGAGAACTGGAACAAGCAAAGAACAACCTGGCCAACGCTGAAGAAGCATTGAAACTGACCGAACAGACCACCGGAGTGATCGAACTCAGCAGCCAGTCCCGTGCACTGATCGAGTCAGCCGCATCTCTTCGTGCGCAGATCACAGAAAGAGAAGTGCAGATTCAAGGCATGCAAACCTATGCAACTGGAGAAAACGCCGAGCTAGTGCAAGCGCAGCAGGAATTGACGGGGCTGCGAGCGCAGTTGGCAAAGCTGGGAGGCTCTGAAGACAGCGCCACCGGTGGTCTCATCGTCCCTAAGGGGCAGGTTCCCGAGGCGGGCCTGGAGTATATTCGAAAGTTGCGCGAGGTAAAGTATAACGAGACGATCTTTGAAATTCTTGCGCGGCAGTTTGAGATCGCCAAGCTCGACGAGGCGAAGGAGGGTGCGCTGATCCAGGTCGTCGACCCCGCCATTCCTCCCGACAAGCGATCCTTCCCAAAGCGTAGCCTCATCGTGATCGGCGCCACTTTCGCGGGCCTGCTGGCAGGGATCTCATTGGCGCTGATCTTTGAATTTATAGAGCGTATGAAAGCTGCCCCCACAACGAGTGCCAAGCTCAGTTATCTGAAGCGCATGCTATCCCTGCGGGGACACCATGCATTCTAAGAGCAACGCCTTATGATTCCTCGCGCTGAAGCTCAAGCCGCGGCGGTGTCCCGTAACTGCATATCTCAAGATTCGAAAAGGCGATATAGCGGAATCACGTCTGCTGCCCTTTCCGCTCTCTTCGGAAAAGGTGTCAGTATTTTAGTGAGTGCGGTCACTGTGCCGCTCACAGTCCGGTACCTTGGAGCTGAAGGTTACGGCCTCTGGATCACCATCAGCAGCGCCGCGACCATGTTCTTTGTGCTTGATATAGGCATTGCAAGCACTTTGACAAACTTGATTTCTGAGGCATATGCCGCTGACGATAAGAAGCGGGCAGCGACTTACTTCGCTACGGCATTCTGGCTCGTGCTGGGGATCGCCACACTGCTCGGACTCTTGGGGTGGCTGCTCTGTCCACACATTCCCTGGGTGTCTATCTTCCACGTTCAGGATCCGGCCCTGATCCACGACACCTCGCGCGCCATGGCTGCGGCGTTCGTTGTCTTTCTGTTCGCCCTTCCCACCGGTCTCGCGACCAGGGTGCTCGGCGGCTATCAGGAACTGCACACATCGAACTTCTTCGGCGCCGCTGGAAGCGTATTGAGCCTCCTGGCCGTCATTGGCGTGATCTATTTTCATGGGAGTTTGCCTTTTCTGATAGTGGGATTTGCTGGCTCCTCGGTGGCGGCAAATGCAGCTTGCCTGCTCTGGATATGTCTTTTTCACAAACCTTGGATGACGCCTTGGCCGCGACACATAAACCCAGGTTTCATTGGCCGAATCTTTCGTACCGGAATCCAGTTTTTCGCAATTCAAATGGCAGCACTGATCATTTTCAGCAGCGACAACCTGGTCATCTCTCACTACCTCAGCCCGACTTACGTTACTCCGTATGCCGTAACCTGGCGGTTGGTCGGTTTCATCGCTGCGCTACAATCTCTGATTTTTTCAGCGTTATGGCCCGCTTACTCCGAAGCCTATGCCAAGCGAGATTTGCCCTGGATAAGATCGACCTACAATCGGGTCAGATGGATTACTAGCGCCGCTCTCATAGCCGTCTGTTCGACCATGCTTCTTGCGGGACGAGAGATCATTCGTATCTGGGCCGGTCAGGGAGCCGTTCCAACCCAATTCCTTATCCAACTCATGTGTGTATGGATCGTCATCTGTGTCTTTACCACCAACCAATCCTGCCTGATGGGAGCGACCTTCCGGGTAAACAAACAAGCAATCTCCTCTCCGCTCTCTGCGGTGGCTAACCTGGCCCTGTCCATTTATTGGGTCAAGACGATGGGGACGGCAGGGGTTGTGCTGGGAACAATTGTTTCCTACCTCATCTTCATCGTCGCTGTGCAAGCTTGGGAGGTAAGAAGAATCCTGCGGGGAGATTTCCTCGCTGGCCGGCAAGAGCAGGATCCGGTCCGCGGCTGATCCGGGAAGGGCAATCGGAGAAACCAACCAGAATCGGAATAATCAGAGCGAATCGGAACACCGGAAAGGAGCTTCCGAGTGCAGGCGTCAAGTGCCTTGTCAAATTCCGGCCAGCGAATTAGAGAGCCCGACAGTCTAGAGATTAGGAGTTCGTCGATGAACAAGGTGCTGAATATTGGGATTGATGCTCGCTACTTAGCGCTCCCGAATTGCGGAATTGGCCGGTACACCGCAAATCTTGTGCGCGAATTCGCGACTCAGGAGTTGGCTCACCGTATATTTCTTTACTCTGACAGGCCGTTCAAGCTTCCGTTTCCTCTACCGGATAACTGGAAGGTGCGCATCGTTGATATTCATTACATCGCATTTACTGTTTTCTTTGAGCAGATCGTTTTCCCTGCTTGGGCATGGAAAGATGCAATCGACGTTTTTTGGTCACCGATTAACCACTTACCGGTGTTATTGCCGCCAAAGATTCGGAAGGTCTTAACAGTGCATGACGTGACCTGGAAGCGTTTCCCGCAAACGATGCCGTGGCGCGGCCGTGTCATCGAAGCGGTGCTCTTGCCGAGGTCGCTTCAAATTGCCGATCATGTTATTGCTGATTCGCAATTTACGCGATCCGAGATCTTGGCGTTTTATCCTGACACTCGATGCACCATCGATGTTGTTTACCTGGCTTCCAGTCTAAAATCAGACGGCGCGACGGGGTCCTGCCCAGTACCCGGTCCCTATTTTCTGTTTGTGGGCAGCAAGGAGCCGCGCAAGAATATCAAACGCTTATTGGAGGCCTACATTCAATACCGGAAGGCCACCAGTGACCCAATTGCTCTGGTGATTGCCGGTGCCCACCAATGGGGGGAGTTTAGCGTTGCCGATTTTATCCGGATAAACGGCTTGCAGGCGTGTGTCCATTTGATCCAAAATGCAGATGACACAGTTCTCCGCGCATTATATGCAAACGCACAGGCGCTGGTCATGGTCTCTCTCTATGAGGGATTCGGCCTGCCGCTAGTGGAGGCCATGCAATGGGATATTCCCCTGATTGCAAGCAATAATTCCTCCGTGGCCGAGATCGCTGGAAATGCGGGGATGCTCGTTGATCCCTACGACACGGATGCAATCTCGCGGGCATTAACACGGATGACGGAGGACGAGACGGCACGCCTGGAACTGGCGCTAAGGGCAAAAACTCGTGGGCGCCGTTTTAGCTGGAAACAAGCGGCCTCGGAAACGATGGCTTTACTCGTGAGTGGTCTGGCTACCTCGAAATAGGCGGGGCGTGATAATTTCCGTCTCTTCCTGGGAAGACGGTCTAAAACGGATGCCAACTCCAGAGTGCACGGGACCGGTTCAAGGAAATAGTGTGTTACACGGCGTCCTCTGCCTTCTGCGCAGTATGCTCTTCGCCTGCCGCGGAATCAATCGTCACGAGACAGCCTGGATGGTGTCCGGGAAGGCTCCCGCTAAGACTCGGTGATATGAAAGTAATGAAGATTGATCATCAGCTTGGAAGCCTGAACTGTGGCGCAATGAATGCGCCAATGTTCTTCGGCGCGGAATGGTTTCTGTTTGCACGCGAGTGATGCCGGAAGGGCATCCAGAGAGCCAAACTAGAATTGGTATAATTAGAGCGCATTGGAGCACCGGAAGGGAGTTTCCGGGAGCAGCCGTCAAGAGGTCTTGTTACATGCCGGCCAACGAATTGCAGGGTCCGGCAGTCTAGAGAATAGGAGCTAACGGATGAAGAGGGTTCTGAATATTGCGGTAGATGCACGTGTCTTGGTACATCCTTATAACAGCGGAATCGGCCGGTACGCCATTAGTCTTGTGCAAGAGTTCGCGTCACAGCAGTTACCGCACCGCGTTTTCCTTTACTCTATCAATCCGTTCAAGCTTCAATTTCCCCTGCCGGAAAACTGGCAGGTGCGCACCAGTAACCTTCGTATTCGTGGATTGGGCATGGCATTCATGCAGATGTTCTACCCTATCTGGGCGCTGAGGGACGGAATCGACGTATTCTGGTCACCATCTCCCATCTTACCGGCCTTCTTGCCGCCCCGCATCAGGAAGGTAATAACTGTTCACGATATGGTCTGGAAACGCTTTCCGCAAACGATGACTCGTCTCACGCTGTTTTTTGAAAAAGTGTTCATGCCTTTGTCGCTTCGCATCTCCGACCGTGTTATGGCCGACTCGCAATTCACGCGCTCCGAAGTGTTGAAGTTCTTCCCCGGAGCCAAAGACAAAATCGATGTCGTCTACCTGGCTTCCAGCCTTCAAAACAACGGGGCGACAGGTCCGTCACCGATATCCAGTCCATATTTCCTTTTTGTTGGCAGCAGCGAGCCGCGCAAGAACCTGGAGCGCATGTTGCTCGCTTACGTTCAATACCGAAAGGCGAGCCCTTACCCGTCCAATTTGGTAATCGCAGGCAGCTACCAGTGGGGCGACTTCAGCGTAATTGACTTCATCCGAACAAATGATCTAGAGACCTGTGTGCATCTGATTCGGCATGTGGATGACGGTGTTCTTTCCGCTCTCTACGCGCATGCGCAGGCTTTGGTTCTGGTCTCTCTCTATGAGGGCTTCGGCCTGCCGCTGGTGGAAGCCATGCAGTGGGGAATTCCAATGATTGCAAGCAACAATTCCTCGGTTGCCGAGATCGCTGGTGATGCCGCGTTGCTTGTCGATCCCAACGACACAGATGCTATCGCTGCCGCGTTTAATCGAATGACGGAGGACCAGAGCCTGCGCCTCGAACTCGCACGCAAGGCGGGGGTCCGAGGTCGTGAATTTAGCTGGAAGCGGGCCGCTGCTGAAACCATGGCTTTGCTGGGCGGGAACTCGACTTTAGCGAAGGTTTGACTATCATTGGGAAAAGGCCTTAGACGGCAATACAACGGTTGTTGAACGCGTCAAGGGATATGCAGATCGATCGTCCAGGAGAACGCCAATGGAGTCAGTGAAAAGTTGCAACGTCTGCAAGAGTGACTTAATTGGAAAAATCGACTCGGACTATAACTTTTGCAAATGCCTCGACTGCGGTTATGTTTTCGATAGTCCTCGCCCCACGCCGCCGGAAGTCACTGATTTCTACTCACAACCGGCAAAGTACGATTCTTGGATCCACGAGGAGAGAGGCCGCAAGGCGCTGTGGAGGAGACGCTTAAGGAAGATGATCCGCCACAGCAACCCTGGAAACCTACTCGATGTCGGTGCAGGCATCGGACAGTTTCTGTACCATGCACGGCATTTCTTCAGCCCGGTTGAGGGTACTGAGGTTTCGGCCAGTGCTGTCCAAATTGCGAAGGAGAAGTACGGTCTCGATATCCATCGGGGCGTATTGGAAGAACTGCATCTTCCTCCAGAATCCTACGACAACATATCGCTATTCCATGTGCTCGAGCACGTGCATGATCCTACTTGCACAATACTTGAATGCCGAAGGCTGTTGCGCCCGAACGGAAAACTGGTGATCGCCGTTCCCAACGACGTGCTCGCTTTGTCTTCGATCCGAAACCGGACTCTAAGCAGCTTCGGAATGAAGCGCTACCGCCAATTCAGTCCAAAGCTGGGCTTATCGAGGGCGGGAGACGCGGCGGAAATTCATCTCTCCCACTTCACCCCCGTTGTTTTGCGGAGATTGCTCGAGAAGAACGGATTCAGTATCGTGAGGGAGTCTCTCGATCCCTTTTACCCATCGCACGGTTTTAAGTGGGTCCTGCAGAGCATTCGATATGCTGTGTTTCGTTTGCTCTTCGCAATCTGGCGAAGCAATCATTATGAAACCATCTGGATGGTATCGGAGAAGGTAGACTTGAAATTAGACGAGACCGAACAAGAAGCATAGTTGGATTCAATCCAGAGTCAGAATGCGTCACGGGGTCCGACGATTGAGATGATCTAGGGGGCAGATGATGGGCCGGGTACTGAATATTGCGGTGGATGGACGGGTCTTGGCGCATCCTTATTGCGGAATCGGCCGGTATGTCACAAATCTCCTGCAAGAGTTTGCGTCACGGCAGTCGCTACACCGTGTTTTCATTTACTCCCACCAGCCCTTTCAGCTTGACTTTTCTTTGCCCGAACACTGGAAGGTACGCGCCGGTTCAGTTCATAGGGGCGGACTCAGTACTGCATTCGCGCAGTTGTTCTATCCTCTTTGGGCACTTAGGGATGGAATCGACGTGTTCTGGTCACCATATCCCCAGTTACCGGTATTCTTGCAGCCCCGTATCAGAAAGGTGTTAACTGTTCACGACGTGCTTTGGAAGCGCTTTCCGCAAGCAATGAAGCGCGGCGGTAATGTCCTCGCACTGTTATTGCCTTTGTCGCTTCGTATCGCCGATCGTGTGATAGCCGACTCGCAATTCACGCGCTCCGAAGTATTGACGTTTTTCCCTGGCGCCAAAGGAAAAATCGATGTCATTTACCTGGCTTCCAGCCTTCGAAACAACGGGGCGACAGCTCCGTCTCCGATATCCAGTCCCTATTTCCTGTTTGTTGGCAGCAACGGGCCACACAAAAACCTTGAGCGC